>CAYTDW010000183.1:0-5988 GCA_964436585.1 uncultured Halioglobus sp.
AAATGAAAGCACTTAGCGCAACTGGAATCTTTCTCGCACTGCTGGTTGGGTGCTCGGCACAGGCACCCGCACCTGAGGCTGTCGTGGAGGCAAACCTTGCCAAGTCTATCGACTGCAATACTGCGGCGGCGGACATCAAAAACCTGACCGACGAAAAAGCCCGCACTTCCCAGGAAATCGAGGATGGCGCCAGCTCGATCATTCCCGTAGGCGCTGTTGCGCATATGTTCGGTGGTAGTGAAAAGCAATCATTGGAAATCGGCACCGGCGAGTACAACAAGAAACTGGACGCGAAAATCGCCGAAATCAAACAGCAGTGTAATTTGTAAAAGTGTTGATGCGTGATTGAGCGTTTCCGGCCACTGGTATTGTTTATCGCCTCGACAATGCTCGCGGCGTGCCAGCAAGGCGATGACACGGCTGTTGCCTCGAGCGGGCCGGCAGCCGAGGCTGGCTGGCCTGCCAGCCTGGTGGTCTTTGGTGACGGCTTCCCCAATCCGGGCGACCCCTGCAGAAGGATCGGTGAGAGCCCGGCGACAGTGAAT
This sequence comes from uncultured Halioglobus sp., assembly GCA_964436585.1. Taxonomy (GTDB): domain Bacteria; phylum Pseudomonadota; class Gammaproteobacteria; order Pseudomonadales; family Halieaceae; genus JARRPM01. The sequence goes on from CAYTDW010000183.1 coordinate 546, forward strand.
TATCTCGACCATACCGCCACGCTCGCCGGTTGTCTGTCCGCCGCCGATGCCGCCCGGCTGGGCGGCAGGATCGTCGGCACGGTAGAGGGCGTTACCCTGGTTTCGATTCCGACAGACGCTGCCCCACCGGGGCAGTGATGCCAGCAGTCGGCATCTTCAAGCCCTGCGGCTCCCGCCTTGGCCGCTCGCCGGACCCGGCTCAATATCCACACCGGGCAGCTGTTCTCGCGGCTCGACCCTATCGTGCGGAGCGCGATCACTTGAACAGGATCAGCCCCGCAATGCTCGTATTTTTGTTGCTGCTGGCGGCGTCCCGCGGCGCCCTGGCCGAGGATCGCGAGCTCGCCGCGCTGTTCGCCCGGGCGGGGGTCACCGGTTCCGTCGTGATTGCCTCGCTGGACAACCGGAATTTTTTCATCCACGACGACGCCCGCACCCTGCATCGATTTTCCCCTGCATCGACCTTCAAGATCCTCAATACCCTGATAGCGCTGGAGGAGCAGGCAATCTCCGGCAAAGCCGCTGTGCTGGCTTGGGACGGACAGCGTCACTCGATGGCTGACTGGAATCGCGACCATACACTGGAGAGTGCGTTCAAGGTGTCCTGTGTGTGGTGTTACCAGGAGCTGGCGCGCCGGGTGGGCGCAGCTGCTTACAGGAAATACATTCGCGCGGCGCGCTACGGTGAATTGCAGGAACCCTTTGCGCTGACCGACTTCTGGCTCGATGGGTCGCTGCTTGTCAGTGCGACTGAGCAGCTGGAGTTCCTGCGTCGACTCCATCGGCGCGAGCTGCCATTTAGCGAGCGAAACTATGACACATTGCGCCAGATCATGCTGGTTGAAGTCACGCCGGCTTACTCACTCTGGGCCAAATCGGGATGGGTTACCCGCGTGGCGCCGCAAGTCGGCTGGTACGTGGGTTATGTGGAACGCGCGGACAATGTCTGGCTTTTCGCCACCAATATCACCATCCGTTCCGAAGCCGACCTGCCGCTGCGCCGGGAACTGACCCTCGCGGCCCTGCGCGCGAAAGGAATCATCGACTGAGTCCTGGCGATCCCCGCAGCGACGGGGAAGCGCCTTGTCAACGCGCCGGTACTTACATATGTATCGGCGCACCGCCCAGGCCGAGGGCGGCTTCCATCACGCCCTCCGACAGGGTCGGGTGGGCGTGAATCATATGGGTGATATCCTCGGCTAACAGCTCCGCCGTTTTCGCCAGCAGGATCTCGTGCAGGATTTCGGTGGCGTTCAATCCCACCACGTGACCACCCAGGATTTCTCCTGTCTGCGGATCCGCGATCAACTTGACCAGGCCCTCGGGCCTGCCCACCGCCACGGCCTTGCCGATACCGCGGTAGGGAAACACCGATTTGCGGATGGCGATGCCCCTGCTTTTCGCCTCGTCCTCCCGCAGGCCGAAGCCCGCCACCTGCGGCTCGCAGTAGATGGCGGAGGGAACCGCGGCGGGGTCTACCCGTTGCATGCGCCCGCCGTGCCCGGCGATAAATTCCACCGCCAGTTCCCCCTCCCGGGAAGCGACGTGGGCCAGCAGCGGCGTGTTGGTGACATCGCCGATGGCGAATACGCCCCTGGCTGCAGTCTGGTTGTAATCCCCCACCGGGATGAAGCCGCGCTCATCGGCTTCAAGCCCCACGGTTTCGAGCCCCAGGTCCTCGGTGTTGGGGCGGCGCCCGAACACTACCAGGGCCTTTTCCGCCTTTACCGTGAGCTCGCCCGCGGGTGTGGTGAGCGCGACGCTCACGCCTTTTGCCGAGCGCGCCAGGGAATTGGCGCGGGTGCCGGTGTGCACGGTGATGCCCGCCTTCTGAAAACTCGCCGCCAGCACTGCCGCGCACTCGAAGTCCTCGCTGGGCAGCAGGTGCTCCATCATTTCCACCACCGTCACCGCCACGCCGAAGGCGTTCATGACAAAGGCGAACTCGCAGCCGATAGCGCCGCCGCCGAGTATCACCAGGGACTGCGGCAGAGTTTTCATATCGAGGATGCCGGTAGAGGAGAGCACCTGTTGCTCATCGAACTCAAAACCCTTGATCTCCAGCGGCCGCGAGCCGGTGGCGATCAGGATATTTTTTGCGCTGAGGGTGGCGCCACCCTCGATGGCCACCCTGCCCGGCCCCGCAAGGCGGGCGCGGCCCTTGATGACCTTTACCTTGTTCTTGCGCAGCAGGCCGCTGACACCGCCGGCCAGGGTATTGGCCGCCGCGCGGGAGTTGGCATGCACCCGGCTGTAGTCCAGCCCGGAGCGGTCGATCCTGACGCCCAGTTTCTCCATCGCGTGAAGTACATGGTAATCCTCCGCCTGCTGGATGAGGTTTTTGGAGGGGATGCAGCCCCAGTTGAGGCAGACCCCGCCGGGGGTGTCCATTTCGACCACGGCCGCCTTCAGGCCCAGCTGCGCCGCGCGGATGGCGGCCACGTAGCCGCCGGGGCCGGCGCCGATGATCACCACATCAAGTGTTTGCTCGGACATGTTCCGCTCCCATCATTACCTGGTTACTGTTGCGCGGGCGGTTGGAAGCCGTCCCGGAAAAACTGGCGTTCAACGCCCAGGCGCAGGGCGCCCTGCACATCCACCACACGCGGCCCCCGGGGGTCGAACACGACCTCCCAGTGGCGCTCGCCATCGATCGCCAGCTCGCGCTCGCCGTCGAAAGCGAACACGCCGGCCGGGCTGCGCACCGTCGCGCGATCGCTGAAGCGCGTGTAAGCCCGCACCGCGATCCGCTGCACCAGGCCCGGGGCCAGCGGGGCGCTGACATGGGTGCAGGCCGGGTCGCCGACCGCGCCCAACTGCAGGTGCAGGCCTTCGTCGCAGCCCGGCTCCAGCGGCGCCAGGCAGCCGCCGATGGCGGACAGGCCGATGCTGTCGGGCCGGGCCTGGGCGAGGAAGAGTTCGCGGATCGAATGGCCCTCCCACACCGCGAGCGCACCCCTGTCGAGGGTGTCGATCACGGCGATATCCACCAGCGCGTGGGAGACTTCCTCACCATCCGCCAGCAGGCGCAGCAGAGGTGCGCGCAGCAGGGCCTCATCACCGGACAGGGCGCGCACCACGCAGGCGGCGGCCATGCCCGCCAGGGTGCCTTCGAGCATGCGCGGGAACGCGTTGTTGGTGCCGGTGGATATGGGTATCAGCGGCACGTCGCCGCAGTGGCTGGCCACGGCCCGGCTGGTGCCGTCGCCGCCCAGGACCAGGATGCAGCCGAAATCCTGCTCCCGCATCAGGCTGGCGGCGCGCTCGGTATCGCTGCGACTGCCCAGCAGCCAGGGTAGTTCGAGGCAGGCGGCGTCAATGGTATGCAGGTCGTGCCCGGTTGCGTCGATTGCGCGCTGGCCGAGGTGGGTGGGGTCCGGGGCGATTCGCACCCGTGCCACGCCCAGGGCGTCCAGCGCCCGCAGGATGCGCACCACGGCGTTGACCTTCTCGCTGTGGGTGGCGGTGGAGCCGAAGGCGACCAGGCGACGCAGGTCCTTGCCCGCGGCGGGGTTGACGATGATGCCGACACTTTTCATTGGATGCGACGAGGCGCGCACTGCAGCGGGCGATCACGGCCCCCACGGCGGTGCGGGCCGCGCATGCTCAGGCCAGCATCAGTTCCGGCGCCTGCAGGCAGCGCCGCAGGGTGACGACGAAGCTCGCCAGTGGGTCGCCGTCGAGAATGCGATGATCGAAGGTGATGCTGAGGGGCATCATGTCGCGTTTGGCGATCTCGCCCTCGTGAATCACCGCGCGCGCCATGATCATGCCCGGCTGCACGATCAGCGCCTGGGGCAGGTTCAGCACCGGGGTGGACCAGGAGTACATGGCCTCGCCGCCCATGGCCGCGGTGGGGGAGAGGGTAATGGTGCCGCCCTCGGTTTCACCGGGGACGAGTCGACCTTCCCGCGCCCGGGTGGCGAGGTCGCGCAGCTCCCGGTCGATCTGCACCAGCCCCTTGCGCTCGGCATTGCGCAACACCGGCACGATCAGCCCGCTGTCCCACTCGCCCTGGCCGGGCAGGGACACGGCGATGCCCACGTTGACCTCGTTCCACAGCACGATCTCGTCGCCCACGATGCCGGCATTGGCGATGGGCACCACCTGGCAGGCGACGGCGATGGCCTTCACCACGAAGGCGTTCACTGACACCCGGGTGCCGTAGGTGTCCGCATGAGCGACGAATTGCGCGCGCGCTTGCAGCAGGCGTGTCGCATCCACTTCCGAGAAATGGGACAACTGCGCGGCCGTCTGCAGGCTCTGGGTCATGCGGCGGGCGATGGCGCCGCGCATGCCCTTGAGCGGCACTGTGCCTTTTACGCCGAGGCTGCCCGGTGTGGGCGCGGCGGCGGTGACCGTTGCAGGCATGGCCTGCGCCGCCAGCACATCGCGCTTGACGATGCGGCCTTCGGGCCCGCTACCCGTGAGCGTCGCCAGGTCGATACTCCGATCCCGGGCCAGCTTGCGCGCCAGCGGCGAGGCCTTGATGCGGCCGCCGCTTGCTACTGGTGCAGCCGCTGTCGGCGTGGCCAGGGCCTGGGCCATCACGGCGCCGGTGGAGCTCAGCTTGTCGTTGAATTGCAGCGCCGGCGCAGCAGCGACTGCAGGCAGCGCCGTGCCGCCGGCAATCTGCGCGTATTCTTCCGCGCTGGCGGCGAACTGGCCGATCACCGATTCCACCGGCACGGTCGTGCCCGCCGGCACCAGGATATGGAACCAGCCCGCCACGGGCGCCTCCACGTCATAGGCGACTTTTTCCGTCTCGACCTGCATCAGCGGGGCGCCGCGCTCTACCTGCTGGCCCTCGGCAACCAGCCACTCGACCACGGTACCCTCGTTCATCCCCATTGCCAGTTTCGGCATTACATAATTGGTGGCCATGATCCCCCGCTCCTATCGGCAGACGTCGCGAACCGCTGCCTCGATGGCGGCGGGATTGGGTGCCACGTAGGGTTCCATGTGCCCCCCAGGCAGGGGAATATTGGGAATGGTGACCCGGCGGATAGGGGCGTCCAGCAGGTCGAAGCCCAGGTCCACCACCTGGGCCGCGATCTCGCTGGCGGTGCTGCGGCTCTCCCAGCTCTCGTCGACCACCACCAGGCGGCCGGTTTTTTCCAGCGACTTGAGGATGGTGCCGATATCCAGCGGCGAGAAGCTGCGCGGGTCGATGATCTCGACGCTGATCTCCCCGGCCAGCTTGTCGGCGACGACCTGGGCGTTCTTGTACTGGAAGCCGTTGGCCACGAGGGTCACGTCGCTGCCCTCGCGCTTGACCTCGGCCACCCCCAGGGGCACGACATAGGGTTCTTCCGGCACCGGCCCGCGGTCCATCATGGTGCCCAGGTGCCAGATGAAAGCCACCGGGTTGTCGTCGCGGATCGCGGCGGTCATCAGGCCCTTGGCGTCGTAGGGCGTGGAGGGCATGCAGACCTTGATGCCC
>CAYTDW010000184.1:0-5965 GCA_964436585.1 uncultured Halioglobus sp.
GCCGAAAGCGAGATGCTCTCTGATCCTGGGCCTGTCGAGCCGAAACGCCTCGGGATCGTCCCATCGTCTCGGGTCGCGATTGGCGGCGGCCAGCGACAGCATCAGGCGGGTTCCCGCAGGGATTTGAAGATCACCGATCCGGGTATTCCTGCGCGCGATTCTGAAGGTGACCTTGGTGGAACCCTCCAGGCGAAGCACTTCCTCGAGAAATGTGGGAATCAGGGAGCGGTCCCCCCGCAGTTGCTGCTGCAATCCGGGCACCTCGACGATATGGCGCATCGCATTACTGAGCAGTTTTGCGCTGGTGTCCTGGCCGGCGCCGAACAGGAAGCCGGCGAGTTTTACCATTTCGATCAGGTCGGGCAGTGAGCCGTCGGGGTAGGTGGCGAGGGCCAGTTGGGTGAGCACATCCTCCCTGGGATTCTCGCGCCGGTCATTGAGGTATTCGAAAAAGAACCCCGCCATGTAGACCAGCGGTGATATCTGCTGCTCGGCGTCCTCACCCATATTTCCGGGCGGCGGGGCGGCGTCGATCACGGCGCGAAATTTATCCCGATCTTCCGGAGGCACGCCCAGCAGTTCCGCAATGACCATCGTCACAAAGGGCGTGGCGATTTCATTAACGAGTTCACAGCCACCCTTGCTCACGGCCTCCCGCACCAATTGATCGGCAAACGCATACATGAAGTCATGGGTGGATTTCAGGCGCGTGGGCGTAAATAGCCTGCCGGCGATAAAGCGCATATCGCTATGCTGCTTGTTATCGTACGCCACCAGCAGGTCCCTTTCCCCGAGTTGTTGACGGAACGCTTCAATCTGCCCGGACACATCACTGCCTGCAGGCTCGAAAGGCGGCGGCTCACCTGTCCCGGTCGTTGAGATTACCGACGAGAAATCCGTGTTGTTCCTCAGTACTTCAACCGTTTCTTCAAATCCGCTCACCAGCAGGACATCGCTGTCACCCATCCGGGTGACAGGGCCTTTTGCATACATTTGCCGGAAATATTCGTAGGGATCCAGTAACAGTGTCTGGTCGGTGTAGTAATCGCGTTCGGTTAAATCTGCAGTGCTCATCAGCATCTCCGCCATACATTGATTGTCGGCACAGCGGCCCCGTTAAGAGCCGACGTCGCCATCCTGTGATTTAATCTTCGGGCGCGACAGTAACCCGCATGCCGTCGAGTTCCCCGGTCAAACGAACCTGGCAGGAAAGTCGCGAATTTTCACGGCGATGTTCAGAGCCTGACAGCAGGCCGTCTTCATCCTCGCTGATCGCTTCCAGGCGGTGCATGTACGCACTGTCGACATGAACATGACAGGTGGCGCAGGAACATACCCCGCCGCACAGCGCCAGCAATTCATCCACACCGCCCTCGCAGATCGCCTGCATCAGGCTCATTCCGGCGGTAAAGGCCACGGATATCTCCTCGCCCTCCCGGGTAGTTACGATGATTTCGGGCATTTACTTGCTCCTGGGTGACGTCCAAAAAAGCGGCAGGGAGGCCAGAGGAACTCGGCTTGCGATGACTCGTCGAGCGCCCGGTTCGATGCGAGCAGGAATCATAATCAAATCCGCAAAAGACTGAAGCACTATCGCTCATCAAATATGACGAATGGATTGCCCAGCGGGTGGTATATGCGGCATTCTGCCGACCTGGGATGCACATCAAAGCGATACGGGAGTTTTCGCGCATGACAGGACAGCCATCTCCCTTCAACCTGGCGGGTCGCGTTGCGGTGGTGACCGGTGGCGCCAGCGGGATTGGCGCCGGCATAGCCCGGGCACTCGGCGCAGCGGGCGCGGTGGTCGTCATTGCGGACATAGATACGGCCGGCGCGGCCAGCGCGGCCACGGCCCTGGTGCGAGAAGGCATGGAGGCCACCTCGGTGGAACTCGATCTCTCCGACGAAGAATCCATTGTCCGTGCCTGCGGTGAGGTCGCCGCGCAGACAGGCAGTCCCTGGGTGCTGGTCAATAACGCCGGCCTGCAGGATCGCGAGGAATTCCTCGAAGGCACGGCCCGGGAGTGGGACCGCATGAACCGGATCAACGCCCGCGGACCCTTCCTGATGACACGGGAAATCGCCCGCGCCATGATCGGGGCCGGGGCCGGAGGGCGCATCGTGAACATCGCCTCCGCTGCCCTGCAAGGCAGCATCGTGCACGGCCTGGTCGCCTACTCGGCCTCCAAGGGCGCCCTGCTCGGGCTCAGCGGAGCCAGCGCGTTCGAACTGGCGAGACACGGCATCACCGTCAACACCGTGCTGCCCGGCGGGGTGCCGACACCGGGGGCAATTTCCGCCAAGGGGCCTCCCCCGTCAGGTCCGGCAACCCAGCGGCCGCCGCCAATGGGCCTTTGTGAGCCGGCTGACATCGCCGCCGCGGTGCTGTTTTTCGCCTCACCCGCCGCCCGCAGGATTACCAACCAGGTACTGGCGGTGGACGGTGGATTTTCCCTCACCTGATATCGTCTCTGTACACGCGGTAACGCCTGGGCGAAAAACAGTATGCGCCGGTCAGGGGCTGGACAGGTCTCCCGCCGTGTCGATATCGCGGAGGATAGCCGGGTCCGCCACCGGCACCTCGATCACCGACCCGCGGTGGACCCCGAGCAGGTGCCGGGCGCCGGTATCGCCGCCCAGGGCGGCCAGTTCGGGAAAAAACTCGCGTCCAAACCCCACGGGATGACCCCGATGGCCGTCGCAGACCGGTACGACGATACGATTTTCCACCACCCGCGCTGCCACGCTCCGGTACGTATCGGGCCTGATCCAGGGCATGTCCGCCAGGGCAACCAGCACTCCGCTCCATCCCGGGATATTGCGCGCGCCCTCCGCCAGGGAAGCGCCCATACCTTCGGCGGCACGCCTGCAGCCGAGACTGGGAATATGCTGTTCATTCAGTGCTTCGGCCAGCAGGGCATCCGCCTCGTCGAGGCAGACGAGGAACGGCAGGCCGCTGTCGCGCACACTGGCGCATGTGGCATCGATCATACGCCGGCCGCCGGGCAGCAGCGCCATGCGCTTGTCGCTGCCAAAACGGGCGGCGCGCCCGGCCGCCAGGACCAGGATACCGACGTTCATGCGGCCTGCGGCTTGCGGCGCAGCCGGGTGAGTTGCGCCATGATCGCCACCGCGATTTCGATCGGTGTCTTGCTGCCGATATCCAGGCCGACCGGCGCATGCAGGCGCTGTATCCGCGCCTCGGGTATATCGAGCTGCCGCAGCCGCGCCAACCTGCTCGCGGTGGTGCGCTGTGATCCCAGGGCGCCCACGTACCAGGCGTCGGTACAAAGTGCTTCCATCAGTGCCATATCGTCGATACGCGGGTCGTGGGTCAGGGTGATGATGACCGAATGCCGGTCACTCGCGTGCTCGCGGATCACGTCGTCCGGCATACCCTGGATAAGTTCAACGGGCGGCCCTTCCCACTGGCCGAGGAGCTCCTGGCGGGGGTCGGTTACGATCACCTCGTAGTCCATGGCCAGGGCGAGTTCCGCCAGTGAGCGGGCGAGTTGCCCCGCGCCCACCAGCAACATGCGCATACGCGGGCCAAAGCACTGGCGCAGGTGTTTCGCGTCGATTACCAGTGGGGTGAAATGCGCCACCGGGGCAGTGACAGTGTCTCCCGTGACAAGATCCAGCTGCCGTTCGAGGCAGTGACGGACAGCCATGGCAGCCAGCGCTTGCTCCAACCATTTGCAATCCCCTTCGCCCAGGTGCTGCAGCAACAGGGTCAAGCGGCCGCCGCAGGGCAGTCCCAGCCGCTCGTTCTCCTCAGCGCTGACCCCGTACTCGATCAATTCAGGTAGCAGGCCGCGATAGTGGCCGGTTCGCAGCCTCTCCAGCAGGTCTTCCTCGATACAGCCGCCGGAGACCGAGCCCACCTGCCTGCCGTCATCGGTGATCAGCAACAGCGACCCCGGCGGACGCGGTGCAGAGCCCACTGTTCGCACGATCGTGCACAGCCAGGGCCGGGTGTCCCCCAGCCAGTCCAGGGCGTGTTGCAGCACTTCCTGCTCGATTGCATACATATCCGGAGCGTTCTCCCACCCAGTTCGGCACAGCACTTTGCACCGTGCTTGTCAGTATAAAACGATCCCGTACAGACCGCATTTTTGCAGCGGAACTCTAGTGTATCCGGACGATCCCTGTCACCCGCCTAATCCCCAGTTGTGGACGGGCCATCGGCGAGCCGGCGATTGGCGAACGTTACTGGCTCCATTCTCATGAGTGATTTTCCAATTGACCCCAAGCATGGGTTATCAGGGCGAATCGTCGCCACAGAGTCGATTTGACAGGCTCTGGGCTGCCAACAGCAGTGCGGTCTGCAACTCCGACAGCCCGTCGCCTTTCACCGCACTTCCGATCCCGATGGCGACAATCGCGTGGTTCAGCCTGGCGCGCGTCTTCCAAACCGGGGCCGCGACCACGGTCACCCCGGAAATGTAGTTGCCGGCGTCGACCGCGAAACCCTGGCTGCAAGTCTGGCTGACCTGCGCCTTCCACTGCTTGAAGCTGGGTGGATCATCCCAGCGCAATGCGCGAAAGCGCGGTTCCAGCTCATCGTCGGAATAACCCCCGAAGGCGGCAATACAGCGACCTGTGGCACTGATAAGCGCCGGGAATCGACTGCCGATCTGGGCGCTTAGCTGAAAGTTATTACCTGACTGGGAGACGGCAACTACAATCATGTGGTCGAGCCCGACGATGTGGGTGCCGAGCACGGTGACATCGAAGGCCTGGCTGATGCGATCCAGGGCGGGCTGGACGAGATCGGTAAACTGGTTGCGCCGGAGCCACTGTCGCGCCAGGGTGAGCACGCCGGCCTCCAGGGAATACCGCTTGGTATCGGGATCGAAGGCGACAAACTCCTCGGTGACCAGGGCCCTGAGCACGTACAGACAGGTGCTCGGCACCAGGCCCAGGGCTCGCGCAATTGCCTGCAGGCCCATGGGTGTATCACTTTTACCGAGCAGTCGCAGTATGGCCGCCGCGCGGGATATCGCCGGCGCCTTGCTCGCCCTCAGGGTTTGCGCCAGTTCTCGGTCCCGTGACGAGTTTTTCAATTCCCCTGTCATGTTTGATACCCGCCAGTCATGTGCCTTCCGCCCTTCACAGTTGCTGGCCGTTGGTCATCCGCGTGCCAGATGGGTGATTCCTTTGATGCTTTTGTTCAATATATACAATGACATTCTATATTTACAACAATTATTATTTGCGCCATTATACCAACTCGCAATGGCGCCGCGTTTTTTTCAGGGCGCGTTCACCGAAACAACCGGCAGATCGATGGCAAAGCTCACAGAATACTCGTCCTACGCAGATGCCCAGGCCCATGCCAACTCCGGAGCGCTATGGGAGTTGTTTGACGGCGATCGCGAATACTTCAATATCGCCCACGAATGCATGATTCGCCATGCCGACGGTACTGGTCGCACCGCGGTGCGCATCGCCCATGCCGATGGCACCGATGAAATCCTCAGCTTCGACGCTATTGCGGCCGGCTCGGCGCGTTTCGCCCACTGGCTCGAGGAAAATGGCATCCGGCCCGGTGACCGCATCGCGTTCATGCTGGAGCCCTCCCTGCCCTTCTACATCAGCCTGTTCGGCGCCATGATGATGGGGGCGATCAGCGTCCCCCTGTTCACCCTGTTCGGGCTCGACGGGCTGCGCCTGCGGGTCGATGATTGCAAGCCCAGGCTGCTCATCACCAACAGTGAAAAAGCCGAAATGGCCAGGGAGGTGGATGGCATCCGTGTCGTGGTTGCCGATGCCGGCCTGCTGGATGAGATTGCGCACTTCCCGGCCACCTACAGAACCTACACCCGGACCGATGACCTGGCGGTGTTCCAGTATACCTCTGGAACCACCCGTGAATTACCGGCAGCGGTGAAGCACACGCACCGCGCGCTGATGACGCTGATGTTTGCGGCGCTCTACGGCACCGGCATCCGACCCGGCG
>CAYTDW010000185.1:0-5957 GCA_964436585.1 uncultured Halioglobus sp.
TCATCTCCTGCTTGCCCACCAGCTTCCAGTTGAAGCGCTCGGGAGAGCCGTTATAAACAAAGGCGTCGTCGTAGGTGGACGTGCCCGCAACCCCGGGGTTGGGCGTATCGAAGGACACCGCCGGCGCCAGCCGCACCCGGCGCTGGCCGACCAGGTACTGCCAGGCCTTGCGGCCCTTGCCCGCGGTGTAATCCGCGCCGGGTTCGTGCACCAGCAGTATCTCGCCGGCCCGGCGGGCGGGGGCGTTGTAATCGATACGCAGCATGGTCCAGGGCACATCACCGATCGGCTCATCGGGCGTCTTGAACATGGGGTATTCGGACACCGAGTGCTGGCTGGTGGCCAGGACCGGCTTGCCGGAGGAATCGACGTAGTAGGCATCGATGTCCTGGTTATTGTCCACACCGTAGCGGATCATGTGGTTCCAGATGGCCTCCAGTCCCGACTGGGGGATGGGGAAGGGTACGCCGGGCAGGTTGCCCTCGATCTTCTGGCCGTCGGCCACCAGGGTGGCGCCGGTGGCGTTTTTAAAGGTATTGGCGTAGTACCAGTCGGGGCGGACGGCGGCTCGGCGGGTCTGGTAGAGGTGCACTTCAAAGCCGTCAGCGCCGTATTTCTCGAACAGGGCCCTGGTGCCCGGGGTCAGGTTGGGCTCATGCTCCTTCCAGTTGCTGCCGTTGATGATGGTGAGGGGCTTGTCGTCCGGGTAGGGGTTGATGAAGTTGAACGACCCTTCCTCGAAGCCGGGTGGTGTCGGGGTACCCTCGGGGTTCCACGCGGGGATACTGCCGTCGGCATTGCCGGCCATCTCGGCGCCCATCGGGGTCAGGGTTTTACCCAGCTGGGCGGCCTGTTCCGGTGAGACCGCGGCCAGGGCGCTGCCAGCTGCCAGTGAGCCCAGAAGCAGGGCGGCTTTTATGTGTTTCTGCATGGTGCAAGATACTCCTTAGCTGATTATTTTAGTCACCTGCGCATAGGGTAGTGCAAGCGAATGAGGAAAGCCATACGCAAAACCGGGTTCTTTGCTTTGTCGGCCGTGTTCAGCGCACCCCGCTGCGGGCCATGCCCTTGGGTGTGAAGTATTTATCGTCCTGGTCGACGCCGCTCTGGTACTTGCCCGGGATCGCCTTGCCGTTGAGGTTGTAGATGTTCTGGAGGAGGTCGTAGGCGCCATAGGCCGAACCGTAACCCGCCTTGCGGCCGTACAGGTCGGCGCCATAGAGGTACTGCAGGCGCCACAGCTGGTCCCGCCCATCGTACATGTCTGCGGCCACCGCCGCCCAGGTGTCCTCGTCGAGATAGAAAGTGCGCCTGTTGTAGACGTGGCGCTGGCCCTCCTTCAGGGTGGATTCCACCACCCACACCCGGTGTTTTTCCCAGCGGATATACTCGGGTTTGAGAAATTTGGGCCCCAGGGCATCCTCCAGCCTGGTCTGGAACAGGAACCGGTAGCTGGCGGCGGGAATAATCATTTCCTGCTTGCCCACCAGGCGCCAGTCGAAACGCTCCGGCGAGCCGTTGTAGATGCCGGCGTCGTCATAGGTGGAGGTGCCTGCCACCGCCGGGTTGGGGGTATCGAAAGATACCGCGGGCGCCAGGCGCACGCGGCGCTGCCCGACCAGGTACTGCCAGGCCTGACGGCCCTTGCCCGCGGTGTAATCGGCGCCCGGTTCATGTACCAGCAGGATTTCCCCGGCCCGCCGCGCCGGCGCCTCGTAGTTGATCCGCAGCATGGCCCAGGCCTTGTCGCCAACCGGTTCATCGGGTGTCCGGAACATCGGGAAAACCGAGGTCGAGTAGGCGGACGTGGCGAGGACCGGACTGCCGCTGGAATCGACGTAATAGGCATCGTAGCGTTGCGACGTGTCCTCGCCATAGCGGACCATGTGATTCCAGATGGCCTCCAGCCCCGACTGGGGGAGGGGAAAGGGCACGCCCGGGTAGTTACCCTCGATCTTCTGCCCATCCGCGACCAGGGTGGCGCCGGTGGCATTCTTCAGGGTGTTGGCGTAGTACCAGTCCGGCCGGGTGGCGCCCCGGTGCGAGGGGTAGACGTGCATCTCCCAACCGTCGGCGCCGTACTTCTCGAACATGGCGATGGTGCCCGCGGTCAGGTAGCGGGTGTATTGTTTCCAGTTGTCGCTGTTGATGATGTACAGGGGCTTTTCGTCGGGGTAGGGGTCGATGTAGTCGTCCGAGCCGGCAACGAAACCGGCCGGCACCGGGGTGCCATTCGGGTTCCAGGCGGGAATGCTGTCGTCGGCGTTGCCGGCCATCTCGGCGCCCATGGGGGTCAGGGTCCTGCCCAGCTGGGCGGCCTGTTCCACAGAGACGGCGGCCAGGGTGTTTCCCGCCGCCAGGGCGACCAGTACGAGGTTGAGCGCGAGTAGTTTGTGCATACGGGGCTGGAATCCTTTATTGGCGTTATTGTGATTGGCGCTGGGCAATTTAGATGATCCCGCGGGTGAGCGCCAGAGCGCCCGATCCGGCTTTGACATCCCCTGGGCCTGTGGGCGGCGGGCCGTGCCTAGCAGCTCCTAGCCGGGCAGGTTGGCACCGCGATAGGCAAGTGCCTCGCCGATGTGTTCACAGCTGCAGTCCGGGCTGGCGGCGAGGTCGGCGATGGTGCGGGCAACGCGCAGGGTGCGGTGGATAGCCCGACCCGACAGGGTCAGCTGCAGGGCGGCCGACTCCAGGAAGCTTCTCTGTGCCGGACCCAACTGGCAGATTCCGGCCAGCCGATCCGGCGGGATCCGGGCATTGGGGCAACCCTGGCGCAGCTGCTGGATCCGGCGGCTGTGGCAGACCCTGGAGCGCACCGTGCTGGACGCTTCGTTGCTGCACCCGGGGTCCAGCAGCTGCGCCGGTGGCAGGCGATAGACGCCCACATGCAGGTCAATTCGATCGAGCAGCGGACCGGAAATGCGCCCCCGATAGCGCTGGATCTGCTCGGGTGTGCAGCGGCAGGCGCGATCCGGGTCGCCCAGGTAGCCGCAGGGGCAAGGGTTCATGGCCGCGACCAGCTGGAACCGGGCGGGGTAGCGGGTGCGGTGACTGGCGCGCGACAGGGTGATTTCACCACTCTCCATGGGCTCGCGCAGCACCTCGAGGCTGTGCCGACTGAACTCCGCCAGTTCATCCAGGAACAGTACACCGCCATGGGCCAGGGAGATTTCCCCCGGTCGCGGCTTGCTGCCGCCCCCGGCCAGGGCGACGGCCGTGGCCGTATGGTGGGGGGCGCGGAACGGGCGGCGAAAATACTCGCTGCTGTCGGTGGGATCGAAAAAATTGCGCAGCGCCAGCAGGGTGAGTGCCTCTTCCTGGCTGGGGGGCGGCAGGATGCCGGGCAGGCGGCTGGCCAGCAGGGTCTTGCCGGTGCCGGGAGGACCCACCAGCAACAGGTCGTGGTTGCCGCTGGCGGCGATTTCCAGAGCCCGGCGCGCCCACTGCTGGCCGACGACATCGCGCAGGTCGGGATAGGCGCAGTCACGGCCCGCCAGGTCCGGCGCGCGCTGCCTGATCGGGCGACTGCCGTTGAGATGGGCGCACAGGGTGAGCAGGTCGCGCGCCGGTATGACCCGGCTGTGGGGAGCGAGCGCCGCCAGCGCAGCGCTGTCGGCGGGCACCACCAGCTGGCGACCCGCCTGGCTGCAGGCGCTCGCCGCCGGAATCGCGCCCGGCACCGCCCGCAGGCTGCCGTCCAGGGCCAGCTCGCCGAGGAACTCGTGCCGTTCCAGCGCAGTGGTCGGAACCTGGCCGGAAGCGGTGAGTATGCCCAGGGCGATGGGCAGATCGAAACGCCCGCCCTCCTTGGGCAGATCAGCGGGGGCCAGGTTGATGGTGATGCGGCGGTCCGGGAAGCTGAAGTGGGAATTGAGGATTGCGCTGCGAACCCGGTCCTTGCTTTCGCGCACCGCGGTTTCCGGCATGCCGACGATGTGAAACGCGGGGAGGCCGTTCGACAGGTGGGTCTCCACCCGCACCAGCGGCGCTTCCATGCCGGCCACCGCCCTGCTGTAAACCACTGATAATTCCATCGCCCATCCTTGAGCTGTGTGGTCCGGCGCCCACGCGCGCCGGCGCGGCTAGCTTTCCCTGGAAAGGGTTTCCAATTCCCTGGTCAGTTCTTCCAGCTCCGCCTCCAGCGCGACTACCCTGGCGCGGGTGCGCTCGAGTATCGCGGCCTGGGCGTCGAACTCCTCCCGGCTCACCACGTCCAGCCTGGATAGCGCCGTGCGCGCAAGGGCGCGCACGCTCTTGTCGACCTCGCTCTTGATGCCGGTGGAGCTCACCAGCTCATTCACATGCTGGAGAATGTCCCAGGGGGGAGGGTTCTTTCGGGCCATGTACGCCGCCGTTGCCTGCAGGGTTTCAGTGGCGCTGATTCTAGAGGAATTCCCCTGTCGGGCACAGCTCGCCCGTGTGCGCCATTTTGGGTCATCGCGCCAATTTGGTGCAATAACATTGCCCCGGCACAGGGCCAGGCCTGTGCCATGGGCTGGCCTGAAAGTCGTTAACTGCTTGTTTCACAACAATTTAACTGTGCTTGGCACACGCTGTGCAAAAAGCATCGTACCAGAATTGGTACTGCGTGCTGAATGTGCCCGTAACAGCTTGTCGCGCTGCACATTCTGAAATTTCGAGACAAACCCAGGAGATAGGAATCATGATGAACAGGAAACTACTTACCGCTGCAGTCGCCGCCAGCCTGATGTCCGGCGCCGGCTTTTCCCAGGCCGAAGATGAGTTCGCGATCAGCGGCAACGTTGCGCTCACCAGCGACTACCGCTTCCGCGGCATCTCCCAGTCCGACGAGTCGGCGGCCATCCAGGGCGGCTTTGACGCCTCGTTTTCACCCGGCTTCTACCTTGGCACCTGGGGTTCCAGCGTCGATTTCGACAATAACGAGGACTACGACGGCAGTCTCGAACTCGACTACTACGGCGGCTGGAGAAGCGCCATCGGCGATACCGATTTCGGTGTCGACGTGGGCTATATCTACTACGACTACCCCGGTGACAACGGCGCCGAAGGGGACTACCAGGAGGTCAAGCTGGCCGGCAGCTGGAAGACCCTGTCCGTCAGCGTCAACTATTCCGACGACTACTATGCCGAGACGGACGAGTTCTGGTACCTGGCCGCGGACTACAGCCATGCCTTTACTGACAGTCTCGCACTGGGCCTGCATGTCGGCTACAACCTGCTGGAAGAGGGGGAAGGATTCCTTTCTTCCGATGAAGACAACTACACCGACTACTCGGTAAAGCTGACCTATACCGTGGCAGGGGTCGGCCTGTCCGTGGCCTGGGTCGGTACCACACTGGATGAGGAAGACGTGTTCGGCACCGAGTGGGGCGACGACGCGGCGGTGTTCACCATCAGCAAGAGCATGTAATCACCAGCGAGAGCCGGCCGGGGAAACGGCCGGCTCCATTTCAGGAGAACTGTATGAAGTTAATCACGGCTATTGTTAAGCCATTCAAGCTGGATGACGTGCGCGAGGCGCTGTCTGAAATTGGCGTACAGGGCATTACTGTCACCGAGGTCAAGGGCTTCGGTCGCCAGAAAGGCCACACCGAGTTGTACCGCGGTGCGGAATATGTTGTCGACTTCCTGCCCAAGGTAAAGATCGAAGTGGCAGTTGCCGATGGCGTGGTAGAGCAGACCCTCGAAGCGATCACCAAGGCGGCCAATACCGGCAAGATTGGTGACGGGAAGGTGTTCGTTACCGCGCTGGAGCAGGTGATCCGAATTCGCACCGGCGAGACCGGCGAAGCCGCCATTTAACCCCAAGACACTGTTATTAGAGAGTATTCCCATGGAAAACACTATCTTTGAATTACAGTACGCCCTCGACACCTTTTATTTCCTGGTGATGGGCGCGCTGGTCATGTGGATGGCGGCAGGCTTCGCGATGCTCGAATCCGGGCTCGTCCGCGCCAAGAACACCACTGAAA
>CAYTDW010000186.1:0-5925 GCA_964436585.1 uncultured Halioglobus sp.
ATCCTCTGCCAGGGCCGCGGCTCGGCGGCCAACTCGGTGGTGTGTTACTGCCTGTTCATCACCGAGGTGTCGCCCCAGCAGATCTCGCTGCTGTTCGAGCGCTTCATTTCCCGTGAGCGGGATGAACCGCCGGACATCGACGTGGACTTCGAGCACGAACGCCGGGAGGAAGTGATCCAGTACATCTATGACAAGTACTCGCGCAAACGCGCGGCGCTGGCGGCCACCATTATCACCTACCGCTCCCGCAGCGCGGTGCGCGACGTGGGCAAGGCCCTGGGGCTGGACCCGGTGTTCGTGGACGACCTGGCCAGGTCCATGGCCTGGTGGGATCGCAGCGCCGACCTTGCCAAACGCTTCGAGGAGCACGGGGTGGCCGGGCACAGTCGGCAGGCCGAATTGTTTTACTCACTGGTGCAGCAAATACTCGGCTTTCCCCGCCACCTGTCCCAGCATGTGGGGGGCTTTGTCATCACCCGCAGCCCCATCTCCACCCTGGTGCCGGTGGAGAACGCCAGCATGATTGATCGCACCGTCATCCAGTGGGACAAGGAGGACATCGAGGCGCTGGGCCTGCTCAAGGTGGATATCCTGGCCCTGGGCATGCTGTCGGCCATCCGCAAGAGCCTGCAACTGGTGCACCGCTACTGCCCGGCCATCAGGACCGTCAGCGACATCCCCAAAGAGGACGCCGCCACCTACCGCATGCTGCAGGCCGCCGACACCGTGGGGGTGTTCCAGATCGAGTCCCGGGCCCAGATGTCCATGCTGCCCAGGCTGAAGCCGGACTGCTTTTACGACCTGGTGATCGAGATCGCCATCGTGCGCCCCGGCCCCATCCAGGGCGATATGGTGCACCCCTACCTGCGGCGCAAGCAGGGGCTGGAACAGGTCAGCTACCCCAGCGAGGCCATCAAGTCGGTGCTGGAGCGCACCCTGGGGGTGCCCATCTTCCAGGAGCAGGTGATCCGCCTCGCCATGGTGGCGGCGGGCTTCAGCGGCGGCGAGGCGGACCAGTTGCGCCGCGCCATCACCAACTGGGGCCGCAACAGCAAGTTGCTGACCTTCGAGCAGAAACTCACCAAAGGCATGATCGAGCGCGGCTACGACGAGGATTTCGCCCGCCGCCTGTTCGAGCAGATCAAGGGCTTTGGCGGCTACGGCTTTCCCGAGTCCCACTCCGCCAGCTTCGCCCTGCTCGCCTATATCTCCGCCTGGCTCAAGCGCCACCACCCCGCTGCCTTCTTTGCCGGCCTGCTCAACAGCCAGCCCATGGGCTTCTACAGCCCATCCCAGCTCATCCAGGACGCCCGCCGCCACGGCGTCACCGTGCTGCCCATCGACGTCAACCACAGCGACTGGGACCACCAGCTGCTGGAAGCCCGCTCCGCCCTGCAGTCGCAACCGCCGCTGCGGCTCGGCCTGCGCCTGGTGACAGGCCTCAGCAGGGAAGGTGCCCGGCGCGTGGTGGAGGCCCAACAGCAGGCACCCTTTCGCCAGGTCAGCAACCTGCGCCAGCGGGCGCAACTGGACAAGCGCGACATGGAGGCGCTGGCAGACGCCGATGCCCTGGCCTCCATCAGCGGCCACCGCCACCAGAGCCAGTGGCAGATCATGGCGCTGGAGCAGGCCCGGCCGTTGCTGCAGGATGAACAGCACGCACCCGCCAGCTACTTCGATGACGGGGTGCAGCTGCGGGCGCCGGGCGTGGCGGAGGAAGTGCTGGCGGATTACCGCGCCACCGGCCTCACCCTGCGGGCGCACCCCATGAGCCTGCTGCGGGAGCGGCCGCCTTTCAACCGCTGCAAGCGTCACGCCGACCTGGCGCAGATGGAGGGTAACAACCGCTTCGTGCGCATCGCCGGGCTGGTCACCTGCCGCCAGCGGCCGGGCAGCGCCTCGGGTGTGCTGTTCCTGACCCTGGAGGACGAGACCGGCAACAGCAACATCGTGGTCTGGCAGCGCACCCAGCAGCAATTTCGCCAGCCCCTGATGACCGCACAGCTGCTGCTGGTAAACGGCACCCTGGAAAAGAAAGACAACGTCATCCACATCATCGCCGGGGCCCTGTATGACTACAGCCACGAGTTACAGGCCCTGCAGGTGACATCGCGGGATTTTCGCTGAGTTCAGGCAGGTCCCGAGCCGGCCGGCCAGCCATCAGGTCGTGTTTGCTGTGTGTGGGGGGGTTGCTGTTCCTGTCACAGCGGGGCGAATTGGTCTAGACTTCGCCAGCCAACAATAAAACCGGAGGATTCCCATGAAAAAATTCACCATCGCGTCACTGCTGGCCGCATTGGCAACCGCCGCCAGCGTGGGCGCCAACGCCCAGATACCGGCACCTCCCGATAACAGGATCCTGTCCAGCGCCTACACCGGCAAGGTCTATTCGCCCTACGCCGAACGCGATTTCGCCACCGGCGTCTACTTTGGCGACACCCACCTGCACACCGCCCTGTCGATGGATGCCGGCGCCTTCGGCAACCGGCTGGGCCTGGACGCCGCCTACAAGTTGGCCCGGGGCGAGCAGGTGGACTCCACCCGCGGCGGCCCGGTGCGCCTGTCGCGCCCGCTGGACTTTCTGGTGGTAGCGGATCACTCGGACAACATGGGGTTCTTTCCGGACCTGGTCGGGGGCGCGCCCTTCATTCTCGAGGACCCCACCGGCAAGGAATGGTACGAGCGCATCAAGGCGGGCGAGGGTGTGGGGGTTGCCATCGAGCTGATCGGCCTGTTCTCACAGGACAAATTTCCCCCCGCCCTGACCTACACGCCGGATTCGGCCCCCTATAAAGCGGCCTGGGCACAAACCGTGGAGGCGGCGGAGCGCTACAACGCGCCAGGGCTATTCACTGCATTTATCGGCTATGAATGGACCTCGATGATACGCGGCAACAATATGCACCGGGTCGTGGTCTACCGGGACGGCGGCGACAAAGGCGGCCAGATGGTGCCGTTCACCACGGTGGCGCCCCAGGGCAGTATCGACCCCCGGGACCTGTGGCAGTGGCTGGCCGGGTACGAACAGAAAACCGGCGGCAAGGTGCTGGCTATCGCCCACAACGGCAACCTGGCAAACGGCATCATGTTCCCGCTCAGCGAGCAACATGACGGCAAACAACTGGATGTGGACTACGTGACCCAGCGCGCCCGGTGGGAGCCCCTGTACGAGGCCACCCAGATCAAGGGCGATGGTGAGACCCACCCCTTCCTCTCCCCCAATGACGAGTTTGCCGACTACGAAACCTGGGACATCGGCAATCTCGATGTCTCGGAGGCCAAGACCGACGCGATGCTGGCGGGCGAGTACGCCCGGGAGGCCCTCAAGCGCGGCCTGGAACTGGAGGCAAGGTTCGGCACCAACCCCTACAAGTTCGGCATGATCGGCTCCACCGACAGCCACACTTCCCTGGCCACCGCCGAGGAGAACAATTTCTTCGGCAAACACTCCGGTGCTGAGCCGGCGCCCGGGCGCATGACGCACCCCTTCATGAAAAATGAAACCGGCACCATCATGGGGTGGCAGATGGTCGCCTCTGGCCTGGCGGCGGTATGGGCGAAGGAAAATACCCGCGAGGCCCTGTTCGATGCCATGGAGCGCAAGGAGGTCTACGCCACCACGGGCACCCGCCTGGCAGTCCGTTTCTTCGGCGGATGGGACTTCACCCAAAAGGACATCAATAACCGCGAGCCGGCTTTTGTCGGCTATGAGAGAGGCGTGCCGATGGGCGGCGACCTGCCGCCCAACCAGGCCGGCGCTAAAGCGCCCAGCTTCATGGTCTACGCGCTGCGTGACCCCATAGGCGGCAACCTCGACCGCATCCAGGTCATCAAGGGCTGGTATGACGGCAAGCAACAGTTTGAGAAAGTCTACGACGTGGCCTGGTCCGGCGACCGCAAGCCCGGCAAGGACGGCAAGGTGCCCGCCGTTGGCAACACGGTGGACGCCAAAACCGCCTCCTGGACCAATACCATCGGCGCCTCCGAGCTGGGCACGGTGTGGACGGACCCGGATTTCGACCCCAAGCAGCGCGCGTTCTACTACGCCAGGGTGCTGGAGATCCCCACCCCGCGCTGGTCCACCTATGACGCTTTCCGCTTCAACGTGCCGATACCCGAAGGCGCGCCGGTGTCCACCCAGGAGCGGGCCTATACCTCGCCGATCTGGTACACCCCGCAGTAAGCGGCTTGCTCAGTGCGGCGCCGCTGAGGCGCCGCTGAAAAAGTCCCAGATCACCTCGGGCCCGTCCAGCTGGTGACTGGTGGGGCCGAGCAGCCGGGGCATGTTCAACACCGGGTGGGGAATGGTATGCCCACCCCCCACGATGGTAACCAGGCTGACGGGCACCCTGCCCGGCCCTGACCAGTCAGTGCTCTCCACCGAGGTGATATCGTCAGGGTCGAGCCGGGGCCAGCTGTTGCGTTCGCCCTCGCCCTCGTATCCGGCAAGCCCGGCCCAGTAGCCGGCGGTGGCGGCGGAGGACAGCACACTGCCGCGGCTGGTATTGCCGAAAATTTTCACCAGCCCACCCTCATAGGGGTTTACCGGATCCTCCGTACCATTCATAACGAGCGTTGCCACCGCCTCGCCGACAGGCTCGCAGGCGATGGGGTCCGGCAGGCTGGCCGCCATCGCCGCGATACCTGCCACCAGGTCCGGCGCCTCCAACCCCAGCCGGTAGGCCATCTGCCCGCCATTGGACAGGCCCGTGGCGAAGACTCGGGCGGGGTCCACCCCCTGCTCCTCCACCATGCGCCGCACCAGGGCCCTGAGGAATCTCACATCGTCGATATTTTCCAGGTTGGCCGCGTAGTCGGCGCTACCGCGACAGTCATTCCAGTGGCCTTTATAGCCATCAGGGTAGACCGCGATAAAACCGTGGCGCTCAGCCAGCACATCGAAGCCGTAGCGCGTGGCCTCGCGCATCTGCTCACCGTCACCCATGGATCCGTGCATCACCAGCACAAGGGCGGGGGATGGGGATTTCGCAGCGGGCACATAGGCCAGCCAGCTGCGCTGGTGACCGCCGTGCGCCAGGACCCCTGCCTGCTCGCTGCCGGGCAGTGCCGGCGGCTCCATCGGGTCAGCCCGCAGGTACCACCACCAGGCCAGGCTAAGGGCGAGCAACACCACCAGTGCGATAACTACCAGGACTGTTAATAATCTACGCATCGATGCTTTCCCTGAGTCTACCTTTCCCTGTGTCTACCGTTGCCATCTTGTGAGTAGAGTCTAGACTGAAGCCATGGCAGATGCATTCACAGTGCTGCGCCGCTTCACTCTATCACTGGCGCTAATGGTAACGATGATGACCCAATCACAGGCTGACAGCATGTCTCCTGAGCGCGCGCGCATGCTGGCGGCGATCCGCGAATCGGTGCGCAGTTCCGCCAGTTACACCGGCCGCAGCACCCTGAGCGAGCGGGTCATGGCGGCCATGGCGAGCGTACCGCGGGAGGAATTCGTGCTTCCGGCCTACCGTCACCGGGCCTACGACAATACTCCCCTGCCGATCGAAGCCGGCCAGACCATTTCGCAACCCCTGATAGTCGCCCTGATGACAGACCTGCTGGACCCCCAACCGGGCGATGTAGTGCTGGAGGTGGGCACCGGCTCGGGTTACCAGGCGGCGGTGCTGGCCGGTCTGGTCGAGCAGGTCTACGGCATTGAGATCGTGCCAGAGTTGGCGGCAGGCGCCGCCCGGGTCCTGGCGCGACTGGGTTATGACAATGTCTATGTACGCGAGGGCGATGGCTACGCGGGCTGGCCGGAACTGGCGCCCTTCGACGGCATCATCGTGACGGCAGCGGCCCCGGAGATACCGCCGCCCCTGCTTGACCAACTGAAACCCGGTGGCAGGCTGGTAATCCCGGTGGGCGAGGCGCACGGCGAGCAGGACCTGCTGCTGGTGGAGATGGGCGAGG
>CAYTDW010000187.1:0-5916 GCA_964436585.1 uncultured Halioglobus sp.
CGCTCACCCTGTCTGTCCAGAAGGACTCGCCGGGCGCAGACAAGGAATCCAACTGGCTGCCTGCGCCCGACGGACCGATCTACCTGGTGATGCGGCTGTACTGGCCGAAGACCGAGCCGCCCTCCATTCTTCCGATCGGCAAAAGTACCTGGAAGCCGCCGGGCCTGGTGAAAGTCCAGTAAACCTGCGAACACCGCGCCGTCCCGGCGAGAACGTGGCGGGGGATGGGTGGAGGGCCAGGTGCTGATACCGCTGTGCTTGAATGGCCCGCCCGGCAGAATTCGAATCTGCGACCTCTGCCTCCGGAGGGCAGCGCTCTATCCAGCTGAGCTACGGGCGGTTTAATTACCCCAACCGCCAGGGGCGGTTGGTTCGGGAGCGGAATGATACCCGGCTTGCCTGAGCGAGTCCACGACCGGCGTGGAACGTCTGTGTGGCTCTGGCGCGCAGGGGGGAATCAGGGCGGAGGGAACGAGGCGAAGATGTTGTCCGCGGCGGCGTTGTACTTGTCCTGGTCGTTTTGCAGTCCGCCCTTGAGACGGGACTGGATCGAGCCCCGCCAGACGGATCTCTGCAGCTTCGGGTCGATAAGGTCGACGATGAAGGTGCCCTCGGTATAGTTTCTCACGGATACCTCCGTCTGGGCGCAACCCCAGCAATTGTACATGCTGTAGCGGTTGTAACGGCCGAAGCCCACACCGATTCCCGGTGTCTCGTAGGTGCGGACTTCGGTTTTGTCATCGGTGATCAGGGTCCAGCTGATCAGCAGTTGTGCCTGGCCGGCATCCTTGCGCTCGAGAATTTCAAAGCCCCTGGCACGCAGGGCCTGCTCCAGGGCACTGTCGATACGATCGCGTTCCATATCGCTGATCGGTACAGGGTGGTTGCCGGTGACCAGCCCTGACTGATCGTAAAAGGCGATTTTGCGCACCGCGCCAAAGTCATAGCCGGGTTTGAAATCCACTACCGGCGCGGGCGGGGTGGTGGCACAGGACGAGAGCAGTGCCAGGGCGAAGAGTGTCAACAGTGTTCGCAATTTGCTGGTCAGAAGTTGGCTCATGGTTCATACCGGTCGGCGGATCGTGGGTGCATTGTAGCCCCTTGTCCCCGGCTGTCGCCATCCATCGGTCTAGCTTCCTCGACAGTGTCCTGGTAGCCGGCGCGCGTTATCTCCGCTTCGCCCGGGGTACAACGGCCAGGCATTTTTCGGGGCGTGCCTGGACATTACAATAGCCGGCGATTGGTATAGGCTGGGCCCGAGGCAGGTGCAATGAGGAGCGGTTTGAAATGCGGTTGATCGTCGGCATGTCGGGCGCCAGTGGGGTGATTTACGGGATCCGCCTGCTCGAGGCGCTGCGGGCACAGGCCGATGTGGAAAGCCATCTGATATTGAGCCGGGGCGCGAAGCTGAACATTGCGCTGGAGACCGCCTGGGAAATAAAGGACGTCGAGGCCCTGGCCGATGTGGTGCACAGCGACCAGAACCTCGCCGCTGCGCTCAGCAGCGGTTCATTTCTCACCGGGGGGATGGTCATTGCGCCCTGTTCGATGAAGACCCTGTCAGGGGTGGTCAATTCCTATGCGGATAACCTGCTGGTGCGGGCGGCCGATGTGGTGCTCAAGGAAGGCCGCAAACTGGTACTGGTGCCGCGGGAGTCGCCTTTGCACGTGGGCCATACCCGGCTCCTGCACGAGGCCGCCACCATGGGTGCGATCATCTGCCCGCCGATGCCGGCTTTTTATAATTCCCCCCGGACCGTGGATGATATCGTCGATCACAGCGTCGGGCGAATCCTGGACCTGTTCGGGCTCGACACGGGCATGGTGAAGCGCTGGCAGGGAGTTCCCGGCGATAAGCCGGCGGGGAAATAGCGGTCCCGTCGCCCGCGCCATTCGCGGTAGGCAGGCGGCAGGACGGCCGCGAGCTGGTGTTCCAGTTCCAGGATGGGAAGCAGCAGCGGGTGATCGCAGCCTGCGACTGCGGCGCCTGCGGGCCCCGCGGCGGACGCCTGCAGCAGCGCGCCGCCGGCACCCGACCCCACTTCCCCCAGCAGTATTTCGAATTCCCGGTTGTCGACCCGCCAGTCACCCGCCAGCCAGCGCCGGGCCTGATTGCTGATGGCCTGCAGGCTGGCGCCCGCGCCGCCCCCGGCGCCGCGGGGCTCGGCGGCAGGGGCGAGTGCCGGGCGCTGCCAGAATTCCCGGTATTCGTCGCTGCCGAGGGTGGCGTTATAGATCGCGGCGGGCAGTTGGCGGCGTTTGAGTTCTACTGCCTGCTCCAGCGCGGTGGCGAGCGCGCGGTCGCCCCGGGCGCGCTGGAAGTCGATGCAGGCGGGGGCCAGCCGCAGGTACTCCAGGTCCAGCAGCAGGCGCTGGGAGTCCCGCGCCCTGGCGCCCAGGCGACTGCTGCGCTTGCCGACGGTGGCTTGCAGCGCGCAGCCGCTGAGGGCGAGAAAATCCAGCGTGTCGAGGTGGTCGCCTGCAGGCTCAAGGCGCAGCGCGGATGGCGGCGGCAGCGCCACCATCGTCCCGGCCGGCGCGGGGGAGATTCCCCCCGGCAATTCCCTCAGGGCCTGCCCCGGCCAATCACCGCCGCAGCCCGGCAGCGCCAGGGCTGCCAGGGCGGCGAGGAGCCCGGGCAAAAACGCCGTCCTGCCGCGGTGGCGGTCGCGATCTGCTTGCCTGCGAGTGTTCGGGAGCACAGGCCAGTTATAGCGCCCGCGATAGTTTCCCGCGCCATCCGGGGTGCGCCAAAGGCGGGCATATTCGGCCAGTCTCGCCCTGGCTTCACGACCGGGGCTCGGGTTTTGGCCTCACAGCCCCAGCTCGGCCCTGGCCCGGTCGTGCCAGGCGCGCAGGTGGGTGCAATCCTCCGGTATGGACTCCCTTACCCAGGCCATAAAATCGATGGCGACCAGCAGGTCGATATCGGCGAAGGTAAAACCATTCCCCGCCAGCCAGGGGCGGGTGCCGAGTTCCCGGTCCAGCTGCGGCAGGATATAGGCCAGCTGCAGTTTGCCGCGCTCGACCAGATCGGGAATCTGGGGTACGTCGAGGGGGCCGGGCAGGGCGCGGTTGGCGAAGGCCTTCGAGCGGTTGCGCAGCATCCCGGCCACCGCCAGGTAAATAGTGAGGAACAGGCGGTGGTCCCAGCTTATTACCTGGGCCTTTTCCAGCGGGGTGGTGCCCAGCAGCGGCTTGTCCGGGTGCAGACCCTCGAGGTAGGTGCATATGCCGATGACCTCGGTCAGCACCGTGCCGTCATCGAGCTGCAGGGCGGGCACCGTGCACTCCGGGACCAGCTGGCGGTAGTGCTCCTGCAGCTGTTCCGCCGCCCCCAGGTCGACCTGCTGACTGTCGAGGGTGATGCCCTTGTACTGCAGGAACAGGGCCAGGCGGCGGGGGTTGGGGGCGGGGTCGTAGGTGAACAGTTTCATCTTTTGGAACTCCATTTCGGGGCCGGCGGGTCGGGAAATAATCGCGATAGTAGTGTGATCGGGGCGGGGATACCAGCCGCTCCCGGGGGTTTGTCCAGGCCGCGCACCGATCCTCCCTGCAGGTGAGTTTCCGCCACCGGGATAACTGGCTATAATGCGCGCCTATTCAAGAGAGGACGGTGTTGTGATAACTCGAATTGCCTTCAGTGTTTTTGCCCTCGGCCTGGCCCTCAGCGCCGCCGCCGTGGATTTGACCGACGCCCAGCGGGCAGCGATAGAAGAGCGGATCAGGCCGGTGGGGGAAAACTGCATGGTGGGCGACAGCAGCTGCGCCAGCGCGGCGGCCTCCGCCAGCAGCGGCCCGCGCTCCGGCGAGGAGGTGTACAACGCCGCCTGCATGGCCTGCCACGCGACGGGTGCCGCCGGCGCGCCGAAACTGGGCGATGTGGCGGCTTGGGCGGATCGCATTGCCAAGGGCGCCGATGCCCTGCACACCAGTGGCCTGAACGGGGTCGCTGGCACCGGGATGATCGCCAAGGGCGGATGCATGAACTGCTCGGACGAGGAAGTGATCGCCGCGGTCGACTTCATGGTAGCCGGCAGCCAGTAAAGATCCGCGGGAGCTCGAACCGGGGCCGCAGCGCGCAAGCACTGCGGCCTTTTTTTGTTCCGACAACCGGCGACTTTCACAGGGGGAAGAGGGTCAGCCGGCGGGCGCTTTTGCTGCATTCCCGACCGCCTCGCTCACCATGGCAGCTGGTCGATGTCGACATTGCCGCCGCTGAACACGATCGCCACGCGCTTGCCGGCAAAGCGTCGGGCGTGCTGCAGCACCACCGCCAGGCCCACCGCCGCCGAGGGCTCGATCACCAGCTTCATCCGGGTCCAGACCAGGCGGGTGGCGTGGATGATCGCGGGGTCATCGACACTGAGGATGTCGTCGACATGGTCCAGGATCAGGCGGAAGTTGAGTTGGCCCAGGGCGGTGCGCAGGCCGTCGGCCACCGTGTCGGGGGCGGTTTGCGGCTGCCACTGGCGCGACCTGAAGCTGCGCTGGGCGTCGTCCGCCCCGGCCGGCTCGGCGCCTATCACCCGCGTGTCCGGCAGCAGCGCCCTGGTGGCCACCGCACAGCCGGCGAGCAGGCCGCCGCCGCCCACGGGGGTGAGCAGAAAATCCGGGGCGGGGTCCAGCTGCTGCGCCAGTTCCAGCGCGGTGGTGCCCTGGCCGGCGATCACATCGGCGTGGTCGTAGGGCGGGATAAAGCTGGCGCCGGTGCGCGCGCACAGGTCCTGCAGGGTGCTCTCCCGGGCCGCCTGGGTGGATTCACAGAAGGTAATGGCGCCACCGTAGGCGCGCACCGCCGCCACCTTGCTGGCGGGGGCGTTTTCCGGCATGACGATGTAGGCCGGCACGCCGAAGTGGCTGGCCGCCAGCGCCAGCGCGGCGGCGTGGTTGCCCGAGGAGTGGGTGGCGACCCCCCGGACGAGTTGTTCCCGGCTGAGGCAGAGCACCGCGTTATGGGCGCCCCGGGCCTTGAACGCCCCGACTTTTTGCAGGTTCTCGCATTTGAACACGATCTCGCAGCCAGCCTCGGCGTTGATCAGCCGGCTCGACAGCACCGGGGTGCGGTGGACATAGGGCGCGATCCGCCCTGCGGCGGCCCTGATGTGGTCGATGGTCACTGCACTGCCGGGCATGGTTGCCGCTTCCTGGATTTAAAATTTCGATTGTGGCCGCAGCTGCAGAATATACACTAGCCGGACCGCAGCCGGGCCCGCAAAAAGAGCGTTCAGGGCGCTCTCGCACACGGGCCGCTGCACGGTAAACCCGGATTTCTGAGGAGTCGTTTATGTCCGCCGTTATTTACCCTACCACCAACCTCATGGCCACCGAACAGCTGGTCATCGACCGCGGTGAGGGTGTGTATGTCTACGACCAACAGGGCAGGCAATACCTGGAGGGCATGGCCGGGCTCTGGTGTACCGGGTTGGGTTACGGCAACCAGGAGCTGATCGAGGCCATCAGCGACCAGTTATCGCGCCTGTCTTTCACCCACATGTTCGGCGGCAAGACCCACCAGCCGGGTATCGACCTCGCCGACAAGCTCGCCGCCATGGTGCCGGTGCGCGACGCAAAGGTGTTCTTCGGCAACTCCGGTTCCGACGCCAACGACACCCACATCAAGCTGCTGCGCTATTATTTTAACGCCATCGGCAAGCCCCATAAGCGCAAGATCATCACCCGCGAGCGCGGCTACCACGGGGTGACGGTCGCTGCGGGCGCCCTCACCAGCCTGCCGGCCAACCTGGCGCATTTCGATGCGCCGCTGGAGGCGCTGGGTATCCTGCGCACGGATCACCCGCACTATTACCGCGGCGCAATGACAGGCGAGAGCGAGGCCGATTTCGTGGCGCGCATCACCACCAACCTGGAACAGCTGATCCTGCGGGAGGGGCCCGACACCGTCGCCGCCTTCAT
>CAYTDW010000188.1:0-5891 GCA_964436585.1 uncultured Halioglobus sp.
GATTACGACTACCTGCTTGCCGTTGTGTCGAATTTTGAAAGTAGACGGTTCTGCATAACCATACTTCACTTCTGCAACATCACCCAGTCGCACCAGGTGATCTCCGGCAACGATACTTACGTTCGCAACATCCTGTGTATTGCGAAGCGTTCCATCCATGCGAAGCAGTACGCGATCCTGGTTGGTCTCTACCTGCCCCATGGGTGTTACCGGGCTTTGTGCTGAAATCGCACTGATAACAAGCTGCGGGGAGATCCCCAACGCGGCGAGACGACGAGTCGATACCTCTACATAGATTACTTGCCGCTGCTTGCCAAGAATATTGACCTTGTTGGTGCCTTCGACTTTCTGGAGGACGTGCTTGATGTATTCCGCAAACTCTTCCAGCTCTGCCTGGGTAAGATTGTCCGCTTCGAGGGCATAGAGCGTACAGTAGACATCCGCGTACTCGTCATCGAAAAATGGCCCATGCATCTCTGCCGGCATGGTGGAACGAATGTCCGCCATCTTCTTGCGAACCTGATACCAGCGTTCTTTTAGTTCGCTCCCGGATTTCCTACCGTCAATGGTCAGGGTCAGACCGCCATATCCTTGCCTGGCGAAGCTGGTGACATATCGCAAGTCGGGTATTTCCTGGACCGATTGTTCCATTCGATTGAGTATCTGGCTCTGTATCTCCTCTGCCGTCGCGCCGGGCCACATGACAACAGCCGTCATGAGGGGGATTTCAAAGTTTGGATCCTCAAGCCGACCCAGCTTTTGGAAGGCCAGTATGCCGGCGATTAAGGAGGTCGCCATGAAAAACCTGACCAATGGACGATTCCTCAGTGCCCATGCCGATAGATTGAAATGTCCGCTCAATTGTTGACTGCCTCGTAGGCTGTGGCAGTCCTCTCAATCGGGCGAACGATCATGCCGCTGGTGAGCTTTTCCGTACCTGCAATAACTACCCGTTCTCCTTGTCGAAGGCCGGTCACAACCGCCCCCTCATCTGTAATGTGGTTCACGGTGACGACTCGCTCGCGAAGCGTCTCCTCGCCAGGAGCCACCACCCAGACGCTGACATGGTCGCCCGTGCTGACCAACGCAGCGGCGGGAAGACTGGTTTGGTCTTGGGGATGTTCATTCTGGGAAAGTATGACTTCTGCTGTCATGCCCATTTTCAGCGTAAGCTCGATGGCTTTTGTGTTCTGAATCGTGAATACGGCTTTGAATGCTCGAAGAGGTAGGCTTGCCACTGGCGAGAATTCACGAAGTCGCAGTTCGAGCTGCACGTCCGGTCGCGCTATTAAATGTCCCGAGAAGCGGATTCCAGGCAAATCTGCTATTTGGGCCATATCTTCAGGAATGTCGACGGAAACTTCCAGAATTTGGTCGTTGGCAATGGTCAATACAGGCATCCCTTCGTCGACCACTTGCCCGATTTCGGTGTGCATACCGGTGATAACGCCATCAAATGGGGCTGCGAGAGTTGCATGCTCCAGCCTGTTGCGAGCGATTTCAAGACTGCGATAGGCCTGGTCCAGTGATGCTTTTGCAGTGTCCGCTCGGGCCTGCTGACGATCCATGTCGGATTGGCCGATCACTCCGCCATCTATCAGTGTACTTAATCTTTTGGTTTCGGCTGCGCTTTGTTCCATATCGGCTTTTGCAGCAAAGACCTGATCTTCTGCGGCCAAGAAACCTTGGGTATAGTCATCTGTGTTCAATACCAGTAATGTCTGCCCCTGGCTGACCCGGGAGCCGACATCGACCTGGCGTTCTTGGATTCGGCCGGCAACCTGAAAGCCCACGTCGGCGCTGTAGCGGGGGGTTATAAAGCCCGGGAGTGTTCTCACTATTGAAGGCTTGTAAGCGCCCACCGTCATGACAAGAACGGGCGTGACATGCTGCTCTTCAGCCCTTGGGTTGTCGCAGGCAGTATTCAGTAGTGAGAGGACAGTTGTGATCAGGACGAAAACGGTGTGCTTGACAGCCCGACGCGGATGTCTGATGACCGTGCGACAACATATGATAAGCGTCATATTTATATCCGAATCAAAAGGTATGGAGTCATCCGATAACCTCAGGTATCAGTGGAGGTAAGTTGCTTGAGAGTTGCGTCGAGCAGTGCGTCTGAGAAGCCCTCGTCATCGACTGCTCGCGCCATGATCAATGTGCCGACCAGCGTAGCGACGGTAACCATAGCGTGTTCGTGTGCGCCGGGCTGCCCCCAGTCGGGAGACTGGCGAGCTACGAGATCAACCATCTCCTTAATGCGACGTGTCGCCGCAAGCCGAACTTCGGGCGCCTGCCGTGGCATCTCCGAACCAAGGGCCGCTAGCGAGCAGCCTGTGTCAGCGCTTTCCACATGTGCCTTTGAGAGATAGGCCCGAATAAAGCTCTCCAGCGCCTGGTTCGCCGGTGCGGTCGAAGCGATTTTGGCCAACCTGGCAACAGATTCTGCGCCGGCTCGATCCGCCGCCTCGGCCAGCATTGCCTCGCGTGACGCGAAGTGTGCGTAAAAACCCCCATGTGTAAGCCCGGCTTCCTTCATGATATGGGCCACGCCGGTGCCGTCATAGCCGCTACGCCGAATAGCGCGGGCGGCGACCTCGAGGATGCGCTCGTGCGTAATTTCCTTGCGCGTGAGGGCGGGTTGCCTCAATTCTGATTTTTTCATGATGAGTATCATATAAGGATTTGGTAACAAAGCAAGCACATATTGCCTGGACCTTCTCAAACCCGATATTACATGTAAGCCTATGGAAACAGCCACTTAGTCGTAGTTTCGATGGCATACTTCCACTCCAAATTTTGTACCGACCATCGGTATTGACTTCTGATCTGTCATGTAAATATGATGATCATCATACTAAGGCGGTCGTTCAGATCACCTGCACCTGGTGACGCCGCAGAGAAGCCCGGTATTCAAGCGAGAAAAACTATGAGCCAGACACCCCCGCATCCCCTGGATCAAGCAACCCTCCTGCGTCAGAACAGCGATGGGTCACTCACGGGACGCACGGATCCAGCTTACGCCCACGCGGTCGGGCCCTTTGGTGGCATTACTGCGGCAACCCTGCTCAATGCCGCGCTCTCGCACTCCGCGCGCCTGGGTGACCCGCTCTCCCTGACTGCAAACTATGCCAGGCCGATCGCCGACGGCGAATTCATGATCGACGCGGTGCCGGTATGCACCAATCGTTCGACGCAGCACTGGTCGATAACCCTTTCCCAGGGTGGCGAGGTTGCCACGACCGCGACTGTGGTATTTGCGGTTCGACGCGATACCGGGTCGTCGACTGAAGTAGCATTCCCTGAAGTGCCCCTGCCGCTTCCCTGCAACGGGTGCAAGCCGGTAGTATGTCGACCTGGGTAAACAACTATGACCTGCGCTTTGTGCAAGGCGGTCTGCCGGACGGAGCGAAGGTTGAGCGGCTACTAGGTTCAAGTACCATACAGTGGATTCGGGATGATCCGCCCCGCGCCATGGATTTTCTGTCGCTGACCGCGATTTGCGATTCCTTGTCTATGTGGGCGGGGGTATGTATACACCCTATAGGTCTCGGACATAGAGCGTCTGGTTATCCTCGGTAAATCGGATCGCCAGGAGGGATAGGGACAATCAAGCAGTCGGCATAGTAGTCGGCACGCTTGCCTGCTGCCAAGGGGCGGGGACATTCCCTACTGAATTTGCCGGGCCAGACTATCAGGTGCCAGCAGGTCAATGCTGCGGTAGCGAAGGGCGATCATGCCCGCCTGCTCCCACTGTCTGAGGATTCTATTGATGCTTTGCCGGGAAACGCCGAGCATCTGGGCGAGACCTTCCTGTGATACACGTAAGGGGCAACCCGCTTGGGAACTGTCAGCTGCTTCAGTGGTGTCGCTCAGGGCCAGCAGTTTCAATGCCAGACGCACCGGCAGAGGTTGCAGGACACTGTCATCCATGCGCTCGAGGGTCAACTTGTAGCGTAAACCCATCAGGCGCAGAAATTCCAGTAGGTAGGCCGGCTGATGATCAACCAGCCGGTGCAGCACCTTGGCCGGCACCACCAGCAGCTCAGAATCCTCCTCGGCTATAGCATCATGGGCCCGTGGCTTGCCACTGAACACCGAGGCTTCACCAAACCAGTGCCCCGGTGGTACTACATTAAGCAGCGCTTCACGCCCGCCGGCTCCGGTCACGCTGAGCCGTACCCGCCCACTGAGCAGGCAGTACAAGGCATCGGGCATTGAGCCCCGGTAGAACAACTGGGCTTTTTTCGGCAGCTGCTGGTGTCTGGCATGCTGTCGCAGCAAGCTGTCCAGGGCCGGGCTCAGGCTGCCGGTTGCCTTGTCACTCATACTTTACTCTCAGTCAACCAACGCCTCAATCAGGCGCTGTCGGCGATTCTGCAGTATCGGATAGTCAGCATAGGGCAGATCCGGGTTGGTGCTGTCCAGCATACGCTCGAACCGGTGTTTCAGCAGCCCATGCACTTCGTCAGTCGGGAAAATATAAAAGCGCCCCTCATCAACGGCAGCAAAGGTGATCTCTGCCACTTGCGCGGCCGAGAGCGAACCGTTGTCCAGATCGTTTTGCGCAATGGCAGCGGTTGCCATCTGCGAGGGTGTCGGCCCTTCGCTGTTGGCCCACTGCTGCGGCCGAACGCGATAGCACTGACCGATATTGGTCGCCACATAGGAGGGTGACAGGACTGCAGCCTTGACCTGCTGGGTAAGCAATGACAAGTCGTGATACAGGCATTCGGATAAGGCCATCACAGCATGCTTGGATACACTGTAGACCCCCATTGCTGGCCCGGTCAACACACCCGCCAGCGAGGCGGTGTTGACGATACAGCCCTCAAAGGTCGCATCGGCGTGGGCGGCGGCCAGCATTTGTGGAGTGAAGGCGCGGATGCCGTTGGCCACCCCTTTGACGTTGACGCCCAATAGCCAATCCCAATCCTGATCGGTACTTTCCCAGATCAGGCCGGCACTGGCGACGCCGGCATTGTTGAAGACCAGATTGGCCGGCCCGAAATGCTCCTCAGTGCGCCTGGCCAGCGCAGCAACCGCAGCCACATCGGTCACGTCAAGCACCTCACCGATGGCATCGGCACCCTGGGCGCGCAGCTCATCCAGCGTTTGCTCCAGCGCCTTGGTGTTGACATCCGCCAGCACCACTTTCATGCCACGCTTAACGGCAGCCTGCGCCAGCGCCTCGCCCAGCCCTGAGCCGCCGCCGGTAATCACCGCAACACTATTGTTGAAATCTTTCATGCTGTTGTACTCCCTCGTGGTTTTGCCTGCCCTGTGGGCAGTATCATTAGTGATAGCTGAAGATCGAATCGCTGAAGTCGACCCTTGGCAACAGCTGCTTTTCGTATTCGTAGTCCTGGCTATGCTGCCACTCCGGCTTGTCACCGCGCTTTGGCAAGCGATGCAGGCTGCGCATCAGATAACCCGGGTTGATGGTTTGCGTATCCACCCAGGGCAGGAGCTGCATGTCACTGTCTTCAGGACGCAAGGCGGGCGCTACGCTTTTGGCCCCGGTAGCCTGCAGGTGACCGAGCAAACGGCAGACGAAGTTACCGATCAGTTCAACGCGCAGTGTCCAGCTGTAGAAGCCGTATCCGTAAACCCAGGCCATATTGGGAACACCGGTAAAGAGAATGCCGCGATAGCCGACGCTGGCTGCAAAGTCCACCGGCTCGCCATCCACCCGAAAAGGAATTTCACCCATTACCGCCATCTCGAAGCCGGTTGCGGTGATCACCACATCACAATCCAGACGTTCACCGGACTGCAGCTGAATACCCTGCTCGTCAAACCATTCGATATGATCGGTTACCACGCTGGCCTTGCCGTCACTGACTGCCGTGAACAGGTCTCCCTCAGGCACGAAGGCCACCCGCTGCTGCAAG
>CAYTDW010000189.1:0-5841 GCA_964436585.1 uncultured Halioglobus sp.
CCACGAAGAGGATCCGTCGGGTCACCCTGTACACCCTGGCGGTGGCCATAATATCCATTCCCGCCGGGGCTGTGCGCAGGTGGTCGATACGCAGGTCCAGGGTGGGGGTCATAGTTGCCCCCACCTTGTCACAGCAGATTCCAGCTATCCCTAGCGTGTGATCCAGTAGAACTGTCAGTACGCCGGTGTGTATCGCACCGGTTTCAGGGTTGCCCACCAGTTCACTGCGATAGGGCAGCCGCATGGTGACTTCTTCCCCGTCGATAACCTCCAGGCGGATACCTAACTCGCTGCCGTGTGGAATGAAACGCGTCACTTGGTCGATGATGCGGTTTTTCTCGTCGTGGGTGAGCGGCGGCAAGTTAATCCCCAATAATGTTATCCGAGAGGGGAATGCTATCAGTTGGGTGGGGAGAAGCCAGCCCGCGGTAAACGCAGACTGGCTTGCGGTTGTTACAGCAGCGGGGCGATAACCAGGCTGACGATTGCCATGACGTTGATCAGGATGTTCATGGAGGGGCCGGAAGTGTCCTTGAAGGGGTCACCGACGGTGTCCCCGACGACCACGGCGGAGTGAGTGGGGGAACCTTTGCCGCCCAGATTGCCTTTTTCGACGTATTTCTTGGCGTTGTCCCATGCGCCGCCGGCGTTCGCCATCATCAGCGCCAGCAGCACGCAACCCAGCAGGCCGCCACCGAGCAGGCCGCCCAGTGAGGCTGGACCGAGACCGAAGCCAACCAGTACGGGTGCGGTAACCGCGATGGCTCCCGGCAGGATCATCCGGCGCAGGGCGGCGGTGGTGGCGATATCCACGCAGGTTGCGGTATCCGGCTCAGCGGTGCCCTCGAGCAGTCCCGGGATTTCGCGAAATTGCCGGCGAATCTCGTTGATCATATCGAAGGCCGCCTCTCCCACCGCAGTCATGGTGATGGAGGCGATAAGGAACGGAATGGTGCCACCGAGGAACATGCCCACCAGCACCACCGGGTTGGAGATCTCCAGGGTGAAGCCCGGGTGGTGCACCTGCACGGTTTGCACATAGGCGGCTATGATCGCCAGTGCCGCCAGCGCCGCGGCGCCGATCGCAAAGCCCTTGCCGATCGCCGCAGTGGTATTTCCCACCTCGTCCAGCCCGTCGGTGATCTTGCGGGTTTCCTTGCCCATGCCGGCCATTTCAGCGATACCTCCGGCGTTATCCGCGACCGGGCCGTAGGCGTCGATCGCCATGGTAATCCCCACCGTCGATAACATGCCCACCGCCGCGATACCTACCCCGTACAGGCCCGAGAGTTCGGTCGACACATAGATGATCCCCGACAGGAACAGGATGGGCAGCACCACCGACTCCATGCCGACGGCCAGGCCGGTAATCATCACCGTGGCCGCCCCGGTCTCGCCGGATTTGGCGATTCTGCGGATCGGGTTGCCGCCGGTGTAATACTCCGTGATGAGACCGATGGCGACGCCCCCGACCGCCCCGCTGATGACTGACCACCAGATGTTGGAGCCCAGGCCCATGGCCTGAATCAGGAACCAGGCCATGGCGGCGAAGATCACGGGTGCCAGCAGGGTGCCGGCGCGCAGCGCGGCAACCGGCGCCGCATTGGCGCGCAGGCGTACAAGCCCGATCCCGCAGATGGACGCCAGCAGGCCGATACTGGCCAGCGCCAGCGGCAGGAACATCATGGCGGAGCGGGTTTCCAGCGCCAGGGTGGAGGCAATCGCGATGCACGCGATCATCGCGCCGCAGTAGGATTCAAAAATATCCGACCCCATGCCGGCGATGTCACCCACGTTATCGCCCACGTTATCGGCGATCACACCCGGGTTGCGCGGGTCATCTTCGGGAATCCCCGCTTCGATCTTGCCCACCAGGTCGGCACCCACGTCGGCACTCTTGGTGAAAATACCGCCGCCTACCCTGGAAAAGAGGGCCACCGTCGAAGCGCCCATACCAAAGCCATGGATGGCATGCGCGGTATGGGCATCGCCCCCAAAAAACCAGTATACGGTGCCGAGCCCGACCAATCCGAGGGAGGCGACACACAGGCCCATCACCGAACCGCCGTAGAAGGCGATCGACAGGGCCAAGCCCTGGCCGTGATGGTGGGCGGCGACAGCCGTACGGACATTCGCCTTGGTGGCAGCGTACATACCTAGGTACCCGGCCAAGGCCGAGGACACTGCCCCGGAGAGAAATGCAATTGCGGTATTTACACCCAGGGGAGAAACGAAAATCGCCACCAGCAGCACAAAGGCGAAAAGGCCCAGCATTTTGTATTCGCGGGCCATAAACACCATGGCGCCCAGATGAATCTGGTCACCGATTTTTCTGACCTTGCCATCGCCGTGATTATGCCGGCTCATGATGTGATAGATGATAAAAGCGACGCCGAGGCCGGCGAGGCCGAGGATGGGGGGCAGGGCAAAGTACTTCATCATATCCATAGCAGGTTTCCCGATATTATTATTACAGACGTCGCTGCATGCTACCTAAACAAGCTTGCACCTGACAAGCGATAACAAGAGCCGCAGCGGCCGAGTTCGGGGGTATACTACGGGGCCCGGTTCGCGATCTGCGCGAATCGAGATTGGAGATAATTGTGGTCTGGGTACTGGTAATAATGGCGGTGTTTGCCGCCATCACCGTCTTTCACCTGCGCGGTCCGGACCTGCGCCGCTTCGATGCGCCGCTGGGGGAGCGTTTTCCCGGCAGCGCCCAACCCAGCGAGGAACACGATGCGGTGGTGGCCTCGCTGGCGGTCAGCACCGGCCCGATCCAGCGGGCGTCCCGCCGGGAGCGCCTGCGGCTCATCCGCGAATACATGGATAATATGGCTAATGGGCTCAGCCTGGCCGCGACCATCACCCCGGTAGATGCCGGCGGCGTGCCGGCTGAGTGGGTGGTCGCACCGGGAGCAGATCCCACACGCCGTGTGCTGTATATCCACGGGGGCGCGTTCATGATGGGCAGCCCCCGCAGCCACCGCAACATCACCAACCGCTTCTCCGAGGTCAGTGGCGCGGCGGTGCTGGCGATCGATTACCGGTTGATGCCGGAGCACCGGCGCATCGCCGGTATCGAGGACTGCCGCACTGTGTATTCATGGATCCTTGCGAACGGCCCTGCAGGGCCGGGGCAGGCCAGCCGGGTTTATGTCGCCGGAGATTCCGCCGGTGGCAACCTGACCCTGTCGTTGATCGCCTGGGTGCGGGACCAGGGTATGCGCCAGCCCGATGCGGCGGTGGCGTTTTCTCCCGCCACGGACGGCACGTTTGTCTCGCCGACGGTAAAGAGCAACATGGACAGCGATGCCATGCTCGGTCCCATGTTTCGCGGCCTGGCGAAAGTACCCGTCCAGTTGCTGTGGTGGTTCGCCTGGTTCCAGGCTCGCATCAGCCCCAGCAATCCAGTGGTATCCCCCGTGTTCGGCGACCTCTCCGGGCTGCCACCCACGCTGGTCCAGGTCAGCGAGGCAGAAATGCTTTATGGCGATGCCGTCCGCTATGTCAACCGGGCGGTTGCGGCGGGGTCTCCCGCGCGGCTGCAGAGCTGGCCGCACATGGTGCATGTATGGCAGTTTTTTTATCCGCGCCTCACCGAAGCCAGGGAGGCCTGGGATGAGGTCGGAAAATTTATCGCCGAGGTGAGCCGATGATCGGGTGGAGGGCTGTAAGGTGAGGCATGTCGAGGGCAGGTTCGCCGGCGCCAGGGGGCTGTCGATCTACTACCAGTACTGGATCCCGGAGACGCCGCCAAAGGCGCTGCTGTTGATCGTGCACGGCGCCGGTGAGCACAGTGCTCGCTACCGGGGGCTGGCGGGGCATTGCAACGAGAGCGGCTACGCGGTTGCAGCCCTCGACCACCCCGGGCACGGCAAATCTGAGGGCCGCTACGGCCACGTCGATCGCTTCGAGGATTTTGTCGCAACCCTGGAGATTTTCCGGGCCAGGGTGGCGGCGGACTTCCCCGGCCTGCGGCAGATTTTGCTGGGCCACAGTATGGGCGGGCTGATCAGCTGTCTCTACCTGCTGGCACACCAGCAGGATTTTGCAGGCTGCGTGTTATCCGGCCCGGCTATCAAGACCGACATCGAGCCCCCCTACCTGCAGCTGTTGCTGATCAGGTGCCTGTCGCTGGTCGCGCCCCGGGCGGGTGTTCTGCAACTGGATGCCGCCGGCGTTAGTCGCGACCAGGCGGTGGTGGCGGATTACCTCAGCGATCCGCTGGTCAATCACGGCAAGATGACAGCGCGTATGGTGGCGGAACTGTTCCAGGGCATGCGCCGGATTCAGGCGGAGGCGGGCGTCATAACCCTGCCTCTTCTGTTGTTGCACGGTGGGGCCGATGCCATGGCTTCGCCGGAGGGCTCCCGGTTCCTGTATGAGCATGTCGGCTCCGTCGACAAGATCCTGAAGGTATACCCCGGCCTGTACCATGAAATATTCAATGAGCCGGAGCACCCGGCGGTAATTGCCGACCTGCTCGCCTGGTGCGACCGATTATCGGGCGGTCCCCCCGGCAGTGCCTGAGTCGGCACTGCCCGCCCGCACCCACTCCAGAAACCGGTGGACCCCATCGATAGTGTGCTCCGTGCGCAGGGAGTGCACGACCTCCCAGGCGTGCTCCGCACCCGGCATCTCCACATAAACCACCGGCTGGCGTGATACCGCCCGCAGTTTCGCGCTGAACACCCGCCCCTCCGCGACCGCCGCAAGGCTGTCGTGCGTGCCGTGAACCACCATGAAGGGTGGCGCGTCCGCGTGAATCTGGGCGACGGGTGAGGCCAGGTCCCACAGGGCCGGGTTGTCATGTACCGATTCGTGCAGCACCCTGTCGGTGAGGAAGCGCTCGTACACCTGGCGGTTGGGGTGCTGGTCGTAGCGCACCAGGAAATCGTAGATACCGTAGAAGGGTATGCAGGCCTGGACCGAAGTATCGATCCCGGGGTCATCGGGCTGCAGCTCGGGCCGGTTGGCGGTGAGGCCCACCAGCGCCGACAGGTGACCGCCGGCGGAGCCCCCGGTGACAGCGACGAAATTCGTGTCCATCCCGTATTCCCGGCCGTGCTGGCGAATCCAGCACAGGGCCCGCTTGCAATCCTCGAGGTGGGTAGGAAAGCCCACACTGGGGCTGAGCCGGTAGTTGGCCGCCACGCAGATCCAGCCCCTGCTCGCGAGGTGATACATCAGGGGCAGTGCCTGGGAACCCTTGTCGCCCAACATCCAGGCGCCGCCGTGAATCTGCAACAGCACCGGGCAGCCCTGGGGCGGAATGTGCGCGGGGCGGTAAATGTCCAGTTGCTGGCGCACCCCGGCGGGGCCGTAGGGAACGTGGCGAATAACCTCGACCCCGGGTCGCACCATCGCCAGCGGGCGGCGCCAGTCGGCAAAGCTGACCCGGTTGCGCAACTGCTGGCTGGCAGCCGGCGGAATCCGGCTGCGGTAGTTTTCTCCCAGGCCCGCGCGCAGGGCCCGCTCCACCGCGGACTCGGCCTGCATACTCATCCGTATGCTCCAGACCAGGCCCGGCCAGGTGCCCAGCAATACCAGCAGGGCCACGATGCCCAGGCCGCTGTCCAGGGCGCCGGCGCTGATCAGCACCCAGGCCAGGCCGATCTGCAGGGGCAGCCAGATCCAGGCCAGCTCGGTGGCGAGCAGGGCGGTGCCGAAGAGTGCCCAGGGCGCGGCCCGGCGGGGCACGGCGCGCGGCGAAAACACCGTCACCATCGAAGCCAGATTGAAGATCGCCAGCGCGGCCAGTAGCCAGTCCATCGCAAAACCCCCGGTTGGAGTACGCTTGAAGCAGTAGGTCCCGAGGCCGGCTGCCGCCGACCGTGG
>CAYTDW010000190.1:0-5841 GCA_964436585.1 uncultured Halioglobus sp.
GGTGGCAGAGATTGACGCCGCCGTCCTTGTCCACCGCCACCATGGAATAGCCCGTACCACAGGGCAGGGCCTTCTTGCTGCCTTCATGGATGTCGGTAAGCAGCTGGTGCAGATTGGAAAAACCGATGGTTCGATGTTGCAGCGCCGCGTCGACATAGTGCTGGCCAAGTTCTTTCATGGCAGCGAATACCGCTACCAGCTCCTCCTCCGACAGATTGAAATCATCGCGGTCACCGGCCGTGACCGGCGCGAAGCCGACCTCCGCAAACCCCAGTTCATTGAACAGGTGATCCCAGATGGCCCTGACGTCAGTCACCCCGCGGGTCAGGGTGACCCTGGCGCCCACCGGCCGCGAGCGATAGCGGGACAGCAGCAGTCCGACCTTGCGCGCCACCGTTTCATAAGTGCCCTGGCCGCCCACGGTGATGCGGTTGCGATCGTGGATGGCCTTGGGCCCGTCGATACTGACGGCGATACCGAAACGATGACTGTCCAGGTAATCGATGGTCTTTTCGTTCAGCAGGGTGGCATTGGTGGTGAGGGAAAAATTCACCCGCTTGCCAGCGGCGCCGAAGCGTCGCTCGGCGTGGTCCACCACCTGCCGAATCAGGCCGAGGTTGGACAGGGGCTCACCCCCGAAAAACACGATGTTGTACAGCGGCTGGTCCGGCGACTGCTGCAGCAACATCTCGATCGATGCCAATGCCGTATCCAGCCCCATTTTTTCACCCGCCGAGGGCGTTGCCAGGTCTTCCTTGTAGCAGTAAGTGCAGCTGAGGTTGCAACCGGTGTTGACGTTCAGCACCACGGTGGTCAGCGGCAGCGCACCGACAGTGGGGTACACGGCGGCCGTACCCGCGCCGTCCCGGGTGACGATATCCAGGCTCTGCAGGTCGCACAGTACGCCGCTGAGCGCCGGGCCATCGAGGCGCCCTGCCAGGCGCCGCCCCAGGTCCGCTTCGCTATCGCTACCGCCCCGGCGCAGCTCCTCGATGACCGCGCTGGATGCCGTGTCCGCTTCGAACAGGCTGCTGCTGGGGATGTGGAACAGGAACCGACGCGACTCGACCGTCACCTCGTGGAAATTGTGCTCGTTTAACTCAAGCGCACTGCCCATGGTTGCTGTCTCAGCGGATAGGTGGATTGTTCCAGCGCTGAACGGTCACCATCAGGTGTCCCTCGCCCTGGATTGTCTGGCCATCCTGGTCTATTCCCGCAATGACCGTAAGGTTGCCCGCGTTGTTGGTCTGGAACCTGCGCTCCGGGTTCGGACCCGCGAATGATGGAGCAAAAACCCCGTCCTCCGAGCGCATCTGGCCGGCAAAGCGCAGATCCTCATCCGCGACCGCCTGTTCGTTGCGCGGCGCCACCGACCAGCGGGCGGGTACCCGGCCGATGCGCAGGTCATCCGCCGTGCCGGGCTCGCCGTCCGCACCGTTGCTCCAGGCGATGGCGTCGAATATGGCCTGCACCGATGGCTGGGACCCGCCGTTGTCGCCCACCCGGCCCACGGCGTAGGCGGGCTCTACCTGCAGTCGGTCAATATCCTTGTACACCGTAAGCGCCTGCGCCAGCTCTGAATCACCCACCTTGATCGCCCGCATGCCGACCGGCGCCGCGCCATCAGCCGCCACCCGCAGCAGGATGTTGCCACCGCCGCGGGACACCTCCTCCAGGATTTTCAGGCCTGGCCCGAGATCAACCGCGCCGGCCAGGTTGAACCCGACGACGGCCACCAGCCCCATGCTACCGGCGCGGATAATTCCGGGCTGCACCGCCAGCACCTCGCTCGCACCGGTTTCCCGCACCGCCCGCATGCGCAGGCCCCACTCGTTGTTGTCGCGCTGGAACAT
Source organism: uncultured Halioglobus sp. (assembly GCA_964436585.1). Classification (GTDB taxonomy): domain Bacteria; phylum Pseudomonadota; class Gammaproteobacteria; order Pseudomonadales; family Halieaceae; genus JARRPM01. The sequence goes on from CAYTDW010000190.1 coordinate 1,854, forward strand.
GCGCCCCGTGAGCTCGGAGCCATCCTCCGACGAGGCCATCACCTGGCGATAACGCACATCGCCGAGCTGCAGCGTGGCGCGCCATTCGTAGCCGGTATAGACAATCGCGCTGCCGCTGCCGGAGAGCGACTCGCCGTCGACAAACTGGCCGCTGAACTCAACCGAGTAGCGGTCGCCATCCTGCGCGCCGGTCACCATCACACCGCTGAAATCGCCCCGCCCCGGCATATAGCCAACCACCTTCCAGCGGCCGCCAAAACCGGGCTTTGGCGCGTCCCGCCACTGCTCCCAGGCAGCGCTCTGCAGCGGGTAGTTCTGCGCCAGGTCAGGCACCACCTCCTCGAGGGCCTGCCCCAGCCAGTCGCGGTCGCGCCCCATCATCTGGTACTCCGTGGTGGGAAACTGGCCCAGGTGGAAATGTACGAGGTTGCGCCACTCGTCCTCGCTGCGCCGCTGCAGGGCCACCCGGGCACCGGTATGGCAGCGGGCGCACATGGTCCTGAACTGCTCGGTCTCATGCTGCTCGATGGTGTTGAGCTCCTGTTCCAGGATAAAGCGATTGGGGGCGCTCTCACTGGGGGCCAGCCCCTGGGTGTCCGCAAAGTGCTTGACCAGACGGCGCAGGGTCGCTTTGCTGTCGCCGCCCGCCGGGTCAATCAGTTGCGCCTTATGGGCGAGCTGCATGCGCACCAGGGTCATCTGCCAGCCCTCGGGGGTCTTGCGCTGGTCGCTGATGCGAAACCACCGGTCCTCCCCGTCCCTGGCGTGACAGCCGCTGCAACTGGCGGCAATGATCTCCTGCGGGGAACTCACCGCGGGGGCGTCCGGGGCCGCGATAGCCTGCCACGCACCCAGCGATGTCAACAGGGCGCACACCCTGGCTACTCTGCCGATATTAAGCACTTTCTGGTCTCCTTGGGCCGTCGACGGCCGGCAACGGGATCTCTGCCTGTCTCCACTCACTGCACTGCGCCCTCTGGCGCCGCGGCCGCGGGTGCTTTTGCGCCCACAGCCAGCTGATCGATCATCTGCTCGCGCATGAGGAACTTCTGCATCTTGCCCGTCACCGTCATGGGAAACTCGTCCACAAAGCGGATGTGGTGCGGGATCTTGAAGTGAGTGATCTTGTCGCGGCAGTACAACTTGAGGTCTTCCGCGCTGAGGCTCGCTCCCTCACGCAACTTGATCCAGGCGCAGACCTGTTCACCGTAGCGCGCGTCCGGTATGCCGAACACCTGCACTTCCTGGATGCCGGGATGGGTGTAGAGAAACTCCTCCACCTCCCGCGGATAGATGTTCTCGCCGCCACGGATAATCATGTCCTTGATGCGCCCGGTCACCTGGGTATAACCCTCGGCGTCCATGATGCCGATATCGCCGGAGTGCAGCCAGCCCTCGCTGTCGATGGTATCGGCAGTGCGCTCCGGATCATCCCAATAGCCCTGCATCACCGAGTAACCGCGACAGCAGATCTCCCCCTTCTCCCCGATGGCAACCACCACACCCGCCGTATCGACGATCTTGATCTCGCAATGGGGAGCGGGACGGCCGACCGTGCCGACCCGCTTCGCAATCGAATCCTCGATGCAGGTCATGTGATTTACCGGGCTGGTCTCGGTCTGGCCATAGGCGATCAGCACCTCGCTCATGTGCATTTGCTGCAATACCTTTTGCATCACCTCAACCGGGCAGGGCGCTCCCGCCATGATACCGGTGCGCAGGCTGCGCAGATCGAAATCCTGGAACCGCGGGTGTTCCAGCTCCGCGATAAACATGGTCGGGACCCCGTGCAGCGCGGTGCAGCGCTCCTCGGCTACCGCGGCCAGGGTGGCGCCGGGCTCGAAGGCCTCTCCCGGGAATACCGCGGTGCTGCCATGGGTGATACAGGCCAGGCTGGCCATCACCATACCGAAGCAGTGGTAGAGCGGCACCGGGATACAGAGCCGGTCGCGCTCCGTGAGGCGCATGCCGTCCCCCACACACTTGCCGTTATTAAGGATGTTGCGGTGCGTCAGGGTGGCGCCCTTGGGGTTGCCCGTGGTGCCGCTGGTGAACTGGATGTTAATGGCGTCGGACGGTGACAGCCGGGCGGCGATTTCGCCCAGGCGAGCGCGCTCAGCCTCGCCGCCGAGAGCGCAGATATCGGCGAAATTGAACATGCCCGGACTGCTGGCAGCACCCATGCGAATCACGGTCCGCAGCTGCGGCAGTTTGGCTGACCGCAAGTCGCCCGGGGCGCAGGAGGCGAGTTCCGGGGCCAGTTGCGCGAGCATTCCCAGGTAATCGCTGGTCTTGAATTGCTCCGCGGTAACCAGGGCCGTGCACTGCACCTTGTTGAGTGCATATTCCAGTTCATAGAGCCGGTAGGCGGGGTTGATGCAGACCATGATCGCGCCGATTTTGGCGGTGGCGTACTGGGTCAGGCACCACTCGTAGCAGTTCGGGGCCCAGATACCGACGCGATCCCCGCTGCGGATGCCCAGCGCCAGCAACCCGCAGGCGAGCCTGTCGACTTCCCGCTGATACTCGCGGTAGGTCCAGCGGATGCCCTGGTGACGCACCACCAGCGCTTCAACCTCAGGGAAGCGCGCGGCGGTGGTGTCGAAGGCCTGCCCGATGGTGGTCTCCAGCAGCGGTTCACTGCAGGATCCCGCCGCCTGGCTATGGGTCAATGGTCCGGTCATGGGTCTCCTGTTGTCTTTATGCCCAAAACGTATGCTGCACTTGCCTCGATCGCCGCTGCTGGTTCAGTGTGCCTGCCATTCCCGTTCGCGCAACTCTACCCGCCGGATCTTGCCACTGACTGTCTTGGGCAATTCCTCGACAAACTCGATCCGGCGAGGGTATTTGTAGGGCGCGGTTACCGACTTCACATGCTCCTGCAGCTCCTGCGCCAGCTTCTCGCCTGGCTGAAACCCGGGGGCCACCACGACGAAGGCCTTCACCACTTCGCCGCGCTGCTGGTCGGGGCTGGACACCACCGCGGATTCGGCCACCGCGGGGTGCTCGATTAGGGCGCTTTCGACTTCAAAGGGGCCGATACGGTAACCGGCTGACAGGATCACGTCGTCGGCGCGACTGATGAACCAGTAATAACCGTCCTCATCCACCCTGGCGCGGTCGCCGGTAATATACCAGTCGCCGCGGAAACTCTCCGCGGTCTTGTCGGCCTCACCCTTGTAACCCAGGAACAGGCCCAGCGGCGGCTCGGGCTTTACCCGCACGGCAAGATCGCCCTCGACGCCGGCCGGCAGTATCTCGCCCTTTTCGTCCACCACCCGCAGGTCGATGCCCGGAGCGGGTTTACCCATGGAACCAAAGCGACTGTCGAGGCCGGGGTAGTTGCCACACAGCAAAACGGTTTCGGTCTGGCCATAGCCGTCCTTGATGGTGATGCCGGTCGCGCGCTTCCAGGTTTCGATGATTTCCGGATTCAGCGGCTCGCCGGCGCCGACACAGTGACGCAGGGCGCCAAACCTGAACTGCGCCAGGTTTTCCAGCACGAACATGCGGTAGATGGTAGGTGCGCCGCAGAAGGTGGTCACCGGGTACTGCTCGAGCAACTGCAGGGTGCGGGCGGCCTTGAAGCCCTGGGCATGGTGAACGAACAGCGCAGCCCCCTGGTACCAGGGCCCGAAGTAACTGCTCCAGGCGGCCTTGGCCCAGCCCGTGTCGGAACAGTTCCAGTGCAGGTCGTCGGGTTTCAGGTCGAGCCAGTAGCGGCCGGTGGTCTGGTGGGCCAGGGCATAGCTGTGCGCGTGCAGGCACATCTTCGGGTAGCCCGTGGTGCCCGAGGTGAAATAGCACATGGCCTCGTCCGTGGCCGCGCTGTCCACGGTCTTGAACGTCGGACTCTCTGTCGCAACGCCCTGCCCATAGTCGACCCAGCCTTCGCGCGCACCGTCCACCAGCAGGCGCACGGCCAGGCTGGGGCACTGCGCAATCGCCTGGTCGACCTTGGCGGCATTGGCCTGGTCGGTAACGATAC
>CAYTDW010000191.1:0-5826 GCA_964436585.1 uncultured Halioglobus sp.
GGCAGGCCGGGTGTCCGCCGTCAGCGGGGGCCGGTCGACAAACTGCCACCGGGTGTCAAACCGGTACAGGCCGGCGCGCTCACTGCCGGCGGTGTCGAGCAGGACCCACCAGTAGTCGCCGCTGCGCAGAAAATCCCGCACCCCGGTAAATGTAGCGGCGCTCCCCGCCGGGGGCTGCAGCAGGATCTCATCCAGTTGCCGGCCAAAGGCGTCGTCCTCGTAGCGCAAGACGCTGATGCCGGCACCTTCTGCGCTGTTCATAAGCAGCAGGCCTGAATCCAGGCGCAGCACCGGGGCGGCGGGGATGCTTGCCTCCGCCCGCGCCAGCACCTTGCCCTGCGGGCTCAGCTTCAGCAGCTGGCCCGCGCGGCTGTCGGCGATCAGCAGGCTGCCGTCCAGGGGGTTGACGACGAGCGCCGAGATTTCTGTACCCGCCAGGTCCGCCGGGAAAGGTTTGCAGCGGGATTCCGCCAGCACACAGCGCAGCAGCTGTGGCTGCGCAGCGCTTGCGCCAGCCGCCAACTGGCCGGTGATCAGCAGCTCACCGGCCGCGTCGAACGCCAGCGGCGCCGTGGCGGCGGCGAGGCCGAGACTGTCCGCGCTCAGGTCGGCGACACCGACGCCGGACCGGTCGTGCAGCAGCAGGTCATCCCCGGCCAGCAGCAGGGGTCGATCCTGGGGCCCGACTGCGCCGGCGCGTGCGCCGGGCTCGGGCGGCGCCGGCTGCAGCGCGAACAGGCCCGGGCCCAGGGCGAGCAGGATGGCGACTGCGATGGCGAGGGCCGCGGCTGCAAAAGACCGCCGCATGGTCCGCCGCGACTGTTCGCTGCGGCTGCGGATGTCCGGGGTGTTGCGAAAGGGTCGCAGGCTGTAAAGGTTGGGTGCGCCCGGTTGGCGTTTGCGCCTTCCCCCTTCCGCTGCCTGCTCGGCGCGGCGCAGCCGCGACGGTGTCTCCAGGCGGGTCCTTACCCGGGTCTCTACCGGTTTGAGTGCCGGCTTTTGCGCGAGTTCGGCGGCGGCGCGCTGGATCGCCTGTTCCTCCATGGCGCGACGCTGGGCCAGCCGCTCTGCCTCCTCGGCTTCAAGCCGGGCCTGTTCCTGTGCGCGTTGGCGTAACTCCTCCGCCTTGCGGCGAGCCGACTTCTCCGCCTGTTCACGCTTGCGGCGGGCCTGTTCCACCTGCAGCTTCGCGGCAAGCTGCTCGGCCTGCCGTTTCTCCTGTTCCCGCCGCGCCGCTTTTTCCGCGGCCAGGCGCTCGCGCTCCTCCGCTTCGAGCCGTTCGCGCTCCGCCTTCTCGGCGGCCAGGCGCTTGCGTTCTTCCGCCTGCAGCCGCTCACGCTCTGCCTTCTCGGCGGCCAGGCGCTGTTGTTGCTCGGCCTCGAGCCGTGCGCGTTCCTCCGCCTCAAGCCGTTCGCGTTCCGCTCGCCGGGCGGCTTCCTGCGCCCTTGCCCGCTCCAGTTCCGCCTGGCGCTGGGCCGCGGCTTCCGCCTGCTGGCGCTGCTGCTCCTCCCGGCGCCGGGCAGCCTCCTGCTCGGCCTTGCGTTTGGCCTCGGCCAGTTCGGCTTGCTGCCTGGCCGCTTCGCGTTTTGCGTTGAGGCTGGCCTCCCGGGCCAGTGCTTTCTCCCGGGCGCGCGCGCGTTTTGCCTCCTCTGCCTGTTTGGCCGCAAGCGCCTTGTTCAGTGCTTTCTCTTTGGCTTCGAGCTGTGCCGAGTCGGCCGCCCTCAGCTTTTTCCTCGCCGCCAGGTCGGCCCTGCGGATAATTTTCCTGCTGCCGGTGGTGGCTTCCGGTGCCGGCCCGTTCGGGGGCTGGTCGGGGCTGTCCGGGGTGGTGCGCGCCGCGGCAGGGGACGCTGCAGCGTGAGCAGGCGCGGCTTCGCCGCTGTGGAGGTCGCCCCGCTCGCCAATCTTGACCAGTTCTGCCTGGATGCCCTGCTGGCGCAACCGGGAGTAAAGCCCGGCGGCCTCCTTGCGCTCCATATTGCGGCGCAGCACGATCGGGTCGCCGGAGAACAGGCGCCGCAGCTTGGCGGGGTCGTCTATCGCAAGCATCCTGGCCAGGCGGGCTTTCACCTGCTCCGGGTCGTGCCCTTCGATTATTTCGCCCCTGAACGTGAGGTTAAACCTGTTCACGCCTGATTTTGTTCGCCCCTGTTGCCTGTGATGTTATTTTTGCCTGAATGTAAGCCCTTTCAGGCCTGCTTGCCAATCCTGCCGCCAGCGGGATCGACGAAGCTGAAGTCCAGGCCCGCGTGCTGGGCCAGGCGCCGCTGGAGACGGCTGCCCATGGCCGAGGCGGGGGTCCAGAAGCCGCCCCCGGTCGCAGGTGGGTCAAGTGCCAGGCACAGTGCCGCCTCCCCCAGCATTTTCGCCGTGGAGCCGTAGCCCGGGTCCATGTCGCCGCAGACTTTCAGGCGCAGGTCCCGGCTCCTGTCGGTGGGGTGCACGCCGTGGAAGAACACCTCCCAGTAACCGTTCTCGCGCCGGCTGCGGGAGGGGCCGTCCCCCGGCGCGGGCAGCAGGCGCCGGGCCACCTGACGGGCGGGACCCAAAGCCAGCGCCCGCATGCCGACGCCGGCGCCCAGTGCGGCCAGGGTGGCTTCGGTGCGGGACCGGTTGAGCACCGCCTCGTCGTAGCGGAAGTCCGCGCCCCAGGCAAAGCCGAGCAGGGCGTTGCTGCGCCGCACCACGCGGGTGTTGACCGCCGCCATCAGGAAGGGCGAGGTCCATTGCCCGAAGTCCGGATCGAAGCGGGCATCGGCCTGGTCCGGGCCATCAGGGCGCGGCGCAGTTCCGATCGGGTTGAGGGCATAGGGATTCGCCATCACCTGGCCGATGGACGGGTCGTGCTGCATTTCCTCCAGCATGTTGAGCATGCTGGCGATGGTGCCGCCGCTGGCGCCGCCCCGGGTGCGACCCACCCGCGTCTTGACCCGGCTGGCGGCCACGCCATGGCGTTCCATCATGGCCTCCTGCAGGTACCAGGTGCCGATATCAAAGGGGATGGAGTCATAGCCGCAGGTGTGGACGATGCGCGCCCCGGAGGCCACGGCGGCGCCCTGGTAGGCGGGAATGACCCGCGCCATCCACTGCACTTCACCGGTCAGGTCGCAGTAGTCCGTGCCCGCCTCGGTGCAGGCCGCCACCAGCGAGGTGCCGTGCAGGGCGTAGGGGCCGACCGTGCTGCAGACCACCCGGGTGCGGGCCACCATCGCGGCGAGGCTGGCCGGGTCGCCGCTGTCGGCAATCAGCAGCGGCAGTGCCTTGCGCTTCGCCGCGGGCAGGCATTCATCGCGCACCTGCTCGAGCTTCTCGCGGTTGCGGCCGGCGATGGCCCAGCGCAGGTCGCCGCCGGCGCCGTGCATCTGCGCCAGGTACTCGGCCACCAGGTGGCCGGTAAAGCCGCTGGCGCCCCAGACCACCACATCGAATTCACGTTTTTTTGCCATAACCCTCGCCTCAGTGAATGCCGTGCATCATTTTTTTCAGTACCGGGGTGACCAGCAGCAGCGCACAGGCCACGCCCAGCCCGGTATAACACAGCATGGTGAACAGTTCGGTGTACCCCGCCAGTGCCGCGCCGATATCAACCGCCACGCCCTCGACGGTCTCGATCGCCGCCAGTTTGGACAGCTGCGCGGCGACAAATTCCGAGTAGGCGGTGGCGAGGAACCAGGAGCCCATCATAACCCCGACCACGCTGGGCACCGCCAGTTTGGTCACGGCGGACAGGCCGACCGGGGACAGGCACAGTTCACCGGTCGTGTGCAGCAGGTAGGCCAGTACCATCCAGTAGGCGGCGACCAGGCCCGCCTCGTCGGGAGAGGCGGCGCCGACGACCAGGGCGCCGAAGCCGAGTCCCGCCTGGGCGATACCCAGGGCAAACTTGACCGGGGTGGAGGGTTCACGGCCGCGCCGACCCAGTGCGGTCCAGAGCAGGGCGAACAGGGGCGCGAACAGGAAGATGAAGAACGCATTCATGGCGCCAAACTGGGAGGCGGTCAGCTCGAAGCCGAGGATATTGCGATCCAGCACCCGGTCGGCGTACAGCGTCATGGAGGCGGCGCTCTGTTCGAACAGGGCCCAGAACACCACGGTGGACATGATAAGCACCATCAGCACGATCATCCGGCCGCGTTCCACCCGGTCGCACCGGGTGGTGATAAACCACCCCAGGCCCAGTACCACCGCCAGCGACATGGCGTTGAGCAGCAGGCCGACCGCGCCGTGGAACTGCAGCATTTGCCAGGCCGCAGCTACCGCCACCAGGGCGCAGAGATAAATGGTGGATTCCTTGCTGATGCCGAGCACGGAGCGCTGCCGCAGCAGCGCCGGGTCGTGGGGTTCCGCCTGGCCGTGCAGGTGGCGCTGGCCGCGCAGGAAGGTGACCAGCCCCACCAGCATGCCGATACCGGCGGCGCCGAAGCCGTAGTGCCAACCGAAGGTTTCACCCAGATAGCCGCACAGCAGGGTGGCGGCGAACGCACCGATATTGATACCCATGTAGAAGATGGTGAAGCCCGCGTCCCGGCGCGGGTCGTCCTGGCTGTAGAGGCGGCCGACGATGGTGGAGATATTCGGTTTCAGGAATCCCACGCCGACGACAATCAGCGCCAGTGACAGGTAGAAGACCTGCAGCGCGCCCTCATCCCGCAGGATGGTGCCACCCTCGTTGCGGGCCTGCTCACCTTCTACGGCCATGCCCAGGTGGCCCAGGACCAGCAGTACCCCGCCGAATATCACCGCCTTGCGCACGCCCAGGTAGCGGTCGGCCAGCAGGCCGCCGATAACGGGCATGGCGTAGACCAGTGCGGCATAGCTGCCCAGCACTTCGAGGCCGTTGGCGTCGCTGAACAGGTGGTACTTGGTCAGGTACAGCAGCAACAGGAATTTCATGCCGTAGAAGGAAAACCGCTCCCACAGCTCGGTGGCGAAGCACACCAGCAGGCCGCGCGGATGACCGAAGAAGCCGGTATCCGTTGCGGGGTTCAGGGGGAGCGTGGTAACGGTTGTCATTGTTGTATTGGACCGCGGCTGCGGCTCCGACCAGGGACGCCAGCGACCCATTATAGGGACTTGCCGCGGCCCTGGGCACGCTATCCAGGCGATATCCCGGCAATATCCCGAAAAAGAGTCCCGAAAAAGAGTGTGTCGCAGTCTGCATACCACCATGGTGTTACTGGTTCTTGCAGGTCCCAGAGGGTATTCTTGCCGGCACTCGCAAGGAGCTCTGGCACGGTGCCACCGGACAACAGGCAGTTTTCAGCAGCAGGACTGTTTCGCTCTGGCGTGGCCCCGCTGCTGGTGGTGCTGATGGCCGGTTGCGGCGAGCCGCCGTGGAACGACCCCAATCCCCGCTATGACGACAACCTGGTCACCTACCAGTCGGTGATGAGCCCGGCGCCGCCCAAGCACCTGGATCCGGCAACGTCCTACGCATCCGATGAGAGCCTGTTCATCGACCAGGTGTATGAGCCCCCCATGGGGTACCACTTCCTCAAGCGTCCCTACGAGTTACTGCCCCTGGCGGTGGAATCATTTCCCGAGGTCACTTTCCTCGATGCGCAGGGCAACGAGGTGGGTGAGGACGACCCATCCCTGGCGTTTTCCCGCTATACCCTGCGCGTGCGCGCCGATGCGCACTTCCAGCCCCACCCCGCCTTTGCCCTCGACGCCGCCGGCAAACCGCTCTACCTGTTCGCCACTGCCGCCGACGGCGCGCGCTTCAAGCAGATTCCGGACTTCCCCCAGACCGGCAGCAGGCCGGTGCAGGCCAACGATTTCGTCTACGGCATCAAGCGCCTGGCGGATCCGCAGATCGGCTCGCCC
>CAYTDW010000192.1:0-5814 GCA_964436585.1 uncultured Halioglobus sp.
GACCGCGTGGGATAGCGCCCGCACCTTCCGCGGATCTGATTATCGCGGTGGAGCCAACGGCGCCCGCATTCGTCTGGCGCCGCAGAAGGACTGGGAAGGCAACGAACCGGCCCGCCTGCAGAAGGTGCTGTCGACCCTGGAAGGGCTTCAGCCAGCCATAGGCAAGAACGTCAGCATGGCGGACCTGATCGTACTGGGTGGTAGCGCTGCAGTGGAGAAGGCGGCGCGGGATGCCGGTGTGAATATTACCGTACCGTTTACGCCCGGCCGCGGCGATGCCACCAGGGCGCAGACCGATGCTGAATCATTCGACGTGCTGGAGCCGATCCATGACGCCTACCGCAACTGGCTGAAGCAGGACTACGCGGTGCAGGCGGAAGAGCTGATGCTGGATCGCACCCAGTTGATGGGCCTGACCGCGCCGGAAATGACCGTGTTGGTGGGTGGCATGCGGGTGTTGGGCGCCAATCACGGAGGCAGCAAGCACGGTGTGCTCACCGACAAGGTTGGCGTATTGAGCAACGACTTTTTCGTGAACCTTACCGACATGGCCTACAGCTGGAAGCCCAGAGGCAAAAACCTCTACGACATTGTCGAACGCAGGAGCGGCAAGACGAGGTGGACAGCTACCCGGGTGGACCTGGTGTTCGGATCCAACGCCATCCTGCGCGCCTACGCCGAAGTCTATGCCCAGGATGACAACCGCGAAAAATTCGTGCGGGACTTCGTCAAGGCCTGGGTGAAGGTGATGAATGCGGATCGCTTTGACCTGAGCTGATTTGCGTAAGCCATGGTGTGAGGGCTGACCGTCTATCAGTTCACACCGATCATCTTGTTATCCCCACGAAAAGGCAGGCCCTGGTTCTGCCGGGCGCATGCATCCAGTACCGGCAGGCGCCACAGGGGCTCCCAGATGCCATGGGTTTCCAGTAGTTCCCGGCTGGCAACGCTGGCCGGCGGTGGCAGGGCCGCGAAGGCATCGCGCAATTGCTGCAGGCACCACACCCGGTACTTCGAGTAGCGCGCGCCGCGGTACTCCACCCCCGCTATCGTGGCATCGAAGCGCTTCCTTCCCATTGCGACCGCCTCAGCGTTGGCACACAGGTAGGGCAGGTAGTGACTGCCGATATCTTCCAGGATGGGGCCCCAGTCCTGTGGGATGCCGCTCAACCAATCACCTGTGTCCCTGCCGCCCCAGGCCCACAGACGGCCCAACCAGGCATGGACCGCCGGGGCCTGCTGGCGCAGGATTTCACCCGGTACCGGGTCCTGGCTGAAATGGCGAAAATAGGGACCGCTGAAGCCGATGTCCGCCAGGCTTGGCCGATCGCCCAGCAGAAACGGGCGCCGGCTGAATATCGCCTCCAGCTGCGCATTGCAGCGGTGATAGACGGCTTCTACCGCGGCCACGTTGCCCGGGTGGATGCCATCCCCCAGGGTGTAGCCCCGGCGCTGTCGTTGCCGTAGGAACCAGCGCTTCAGGCCGGCTGGCAGCAGTACATCACGGGTGAGCTCCGCGGTGAGGTGGCGGCTGCGCATCTGGGCGCTGTCATTGTCGTACCAGCGGAAGTGCATGGCGGGGCGCCACAACCACTCATCGGCGTAGTCTTCCAGCAGCAGGCTGAAAAAACGCTGCAATGGGTCGCGGGGGATAACCGGGTTTGCGGGCATCTGCTGCTCAAACCACTGGATCATGCGGGTGGTATCGGTCATCCAGCGACCGTCCGCCAGTTCCACGCCCGGCAACTGCATTACGCCCGTCTCCCGCGCGGACCTGGTCATCAGGGCCCGGTTCATGGCCTGGTTGCGATAGGCGATACCCTTGACCCGGAAGTAGGTTTCCATCTTGCCGGTGAAATAGGAGATGCTGGAGCCGTAGAGAGTCACTGGCGCTGCTGTGGTCCCGGCCATTCGTTCACCCTGTGGTGGCTTATGACTGCAGTCTGCTATCATTTCGGCATTATATATGCCGATAGCTGGATGCGGCGACTGGCGGGAGTGATATTTTTGAAGAAGCGCAGCGTGTTGTGGCTCGTTCCGGGTCTGGTATACCTGCTGTTTGTGGCCTGGTACACCGATCTGCGCGGCCCCCTGAACCCCGGTGAAATCACCCTATTCAGTGAGAAATTGCGCGAAAACGGTGCTGGCCAAGAGCGCATCGCCAGGATCCGTGAGTTTATGGAGGCGGATAGCGGCCGCCAGTTCCTGATGGTCAACTTGATCGATCTGAACGAGAACCCGCCTGATACACCCGGCGCCGCGCCTGGCGAAAGCGCCATGCAATTGATGGATCGGTACATGGAGCACATGTACCCCGAACTGCTGCGCAGGGCGTCCCACCCGGTACTCATGGGAACGGCTATCTTCAGCAATTTCGACACTCTGGGCGTGACCGGAGCCGACAACTGGACGATGGGCGCGTTGATGCGCTATCGCAGCCGCCGCAGCCTCATGGAAATCATCACCCATCCAGAGCTGATGGGCAGGCATGAGTTCAAGCTGGCGGCGCTCGACAAGACCATCGCCTATCCGATCGAGATGAACCTGTACTACAGCGACCTGCGGCTGATGCTGGGCCTGTTGCTGTTGGGTGTCACCGGCCTGTTGGATATCCTGTTGATTGGTCGCTCGAAAACGCTCGCAACACCGTGAACAGACAGGTGCCGCCGCCGGCTGGCGCCAGGTTTGCCGGGCCCGGGTCCGGGCTATTAAAAAATAATGGCATACATTATGCTGCTATGTGCCATCTGGTACCAATGCAGCTGGTGAACTGACGCAGTCAATGGACGCTTTGTGCCTGGCTGCTCTATCATCGCATCCAGTTGTCTACTACCCCTCAGCAGGGAATCACCAGCAAATGACTAAAGCGGGCAAGCGCAGCATCGGCAACAAACCTGACGCGGTAATTCATTTCCCCGAGGGAAAAAAGCCTGACGGCAGGCTGCTGCGCACCGAGCGCAGTCGACAGCTGATTATCGATGCCCTGTGCGACCTGGTACAGGAGGGAGTTCTCGTACCCACTGCGCAGACAGTCGCGGAGCGTGCCGGCGTGGGCATCCGCACGGTATTCCGTCATTTCGCCGACATGGAAGCGCTGTTTGCCACCATTGATATACAGCTGCGGGAAAGCTACGAGGGCCTGTACCTGGGGGGAGATCGTGACGGCAGCCTGGAACAGCGTATCCGCCATGCCATCGAGCGGCGGGCTGCGGCTTATGAAAAACTGTCCTCGCTGATGTTGTCCACGCGCGCCCTGATGTGGCGCTCGCCGGTGCTACAGAAAAACTATGCGAGAAACCAGCGCGGCCTGCGCAAGGACCTGGCTGACTGGCTGCCCGAAATAGCGGTACTGCCGTTGGTAAGAAAAGAGGCGGTGGATGCGGCGGCGTCGTTCGAGACCTGGGACCGGCTGCGTTCGCACCAGGGCCTGAGCACCAGGGCCAGTATGGACGTCGTGTACGAAATGCTGCGGCTGGCCTTCGGCATCGGCTAGCGGCCGCCTAGGCCGCAGCGGCGGGCTCACAGATAAAAATGGGGATGTCCCTGCTGGTGCGGGCGCGGTAATCGGCGTAGGGCGCGTAGGCCTTGTCACACAGTGGCCACAGCGCCGGCTTCTCCGTCGCCGTTGCCAGCCGCGCCCGCAGCTTCATCACCCTGCCGCGATACCGCACGGAAATATCGGGATGCTTCGCGATGTTGTAATACCACACCGGGTTGTTGACGGCCCCGCCCATGGAGGCAACGAGCAACAGGCCGTTGCCGTAGGGCACGTACATCAGCGGCATGGTGATACTGCGGCCGGACTTCGCCCCGGTCATGGTCACAAAGCACACCTCGTCGCCGGCCAGGGTGTTGAACATCTTGCCGCGCGTCAGCCTGTTGAGGAAGATATGCGTGCGCGACACGGCCTTCAGAATCCACTTCGGTGGATTTCCCCCTTTCGGCGCGTCCCCTGTGTGCTCGGCCATGCTGGTCTCCCGTTATCTAGTGCCGCGGAGTCTGCGGGCCATGCCAGTGTCGACCGCCATCACCCGGGCTGTCAACTCCGGCGCGGTGCACTCAGGCGCGGCGCCGCCGATTGCCAGCTGCGGCAGCCGCTCATCCGGCGATAAACCGGTTGAATATCTCCGCCAGTTCCTCACCCTTGTTGTCCTGGATGAAATGGCCGGCGTCCAGCACACCGTGGGGCTGGCCTTGTGCGCCGGGAATGAGCGTGGTGTGGAGTTGCTGCAGTTCAATAGTGCCGAACTGGTTGTCACGACTGCCCCGGACATGCAGAAAGGGCCCGGTAAACGTCATCAGTTTGCTCCAGCCCGCCAGGTTGCGGGGGCCGATGCAGCAGACCATCGAAGGCAGGGTGCGCGGGCCCGCCTTGTAGATGAGCGAGGGAAACGGCGCACGGTAAGCCTGTTCTTCCCGCGGGCTGAGGGGTCGTCCACCGGCGCTGCAATTGAGAGCGAGGAACTGCCCGGGATCCAAGCTGTCCCCGGCGGTCAGGGTGTAGTTTATCCAGGCCTGGAACATCACCGGAAAGGGATCCGCCAGGTGCGGGATGAGCAGGCCCTGCATGATGTCCGGCGCAGCCCGGTCCAGCTCGACCGGTTCCGGAATCGAAAAGGGATTGAGGACAAAGCCGACCATGACGCCATTGGTCAGCAGCACCCGGGAAAACAGCGCCGGTTGTTCCGCCACCACCAGCAGGGCGATGACGCTGCCCCAGTCCTGGCAAAGCAGTGAGATATCTCTCAGTCCAAGCTTCTTGAGGAAGGTCTCGAAATTTCCCACGTGGGTGTAATAGTCGTGGTAGCGCTGGTCTATGGGTTTGTCGGAGCGTCCCATGCCCATCATGTCCGGCACCACCACCCGGTGGCCCGCCGCCAGCAGGAGGGGAATCATGCGCCGGTACAGGTAGCCCCATACCGGCTGGCCGTGCATCAGCAGCAGGGTTTGTGCATCCCTCGGACCCTCGTCGATATAGGCCATGCGCAGGCCGTCGATATCCACGTACTTTGGCGGGTAGGGAAAATCCTCAAGCTTTTCGAAGCAGGCATCGGGCGTGCGCACGTACTCGATACCCGCCGCGGTGGCGTGCACCGGCACATCCGGTTCCAGCGCCGCCAGTTCCTGCGGCGTGGGGATCAGGGTTCGGATCCTGGTGTTGCGCACGGGTTGATAGCCGGCGGCAATCTGCTCTTTGCTCGGCATGGTCGGGTCACTCCGGCAGTAGATTTCCTGGCGGCGGGCACCAGTGGCGGTGAGGCGCCCTCAGGTCTGCAGCGTCGAGCGCGCGTTCCTGGCAAACTCCTCCGCCTTTTCCTTGTCCTCGATAATGCTGTCGATCGCGACGGGTACGCGGACGCCCCGCTGCAGCCCAGGCTTCTCCTTCATTACGTTCATCCAGCGATCGAGGTTTTCCAGGCCATCCCGGGAGATGCCGGACCACTTGTAGGTCCGCACCCAGCACCAGTTGGCGATATCGGCGATGGAGTAGTCATCGGCCAGCCATTCGCTTTCGCCCAGGCGGCGGTCCAGCACCTCAAACAGGCGTCGGCATTCATTCTGGTAGCGATCAATAGCGGGTTGGATTTTTTCCGGGAAGTAACGATAGAACACGTTCGCCTGTCCCATCATGGGGCCGATTCCGCCCATCTGGAACATCAGCCATTGCAACACCCGTGCACGGCCGGCGCGGTCAGTTGGCAATAATCGGCCGGCTTTTTCGGCGAGATAAATCATGATCGCGCCGGACTCAAACACCGCGAGGTTGTCGGCCTCCCGGTCCACGATAGCGGGAATCCTGCCATTCGGATTGAT
>CAYTDW010000193.1:0-5771 GCA_964436585.1 uncultured Halioglobus sp.
GCTCATTTTTGCTGAAAAAGCAGCGAGGCAGGGCGAATGATTCTGTGGAATCGATTCCAAAGTGGGAGCTGATGAAGCATTTTTGCCTATTTGAACCCGGTTTGTATAGCGCCCGCCCATGATCTGGAGTTACCTTGTCGGTACCGCTGGTAAAAAAGCCCAGGACCGGCTGCGGCGTTCAGGGATAGCCTTTATCGGTTGCGGCGCAGTTACGAAGCCTGGCTGCAATTTCAAGAATGTAAGAGAAAGCTGGCCAGTCGCGGGAAGAGCGATTGCTGAACTGCTCAATTGAACACAACCGCCTGTTGCGTGAAGAGAAAACATTGAAATACATGCAAGCATACGGTGTCGATGGATGCAAAGCCGGATGGGTTTATGCGTGCGTTTCGGAGGATGGTGTTGGCATCGGCACAGTCGCCCGTCTGTGTGACCTCGTGGAAATGGTTCCCACAGGCTCGCGCATCTTTGTAGATATCCCCATTGGTCTGCGAGACGACTCAGGCGTCGCTAGATTATGTGATCAGCAAGCACGTCGCCTGTTGAGGCCCCTGCGCACCTCCTCGATATTCAGTGCACCTATAAGGCCCATTATCGGAATCAAGGATTATGGGCAAGCCAACAGCGAGAGTAAGCGGCTGAGCGGCAAGGGCTTGAGTAAGCAGACCTACAACATTACGCCAAAAATTCTTGAAGTTGATCAACTGATGAACTCTCATGCCAAAGCCAGAGAAATGATTCGCGAAGTTCACCCGGAGGTGTGCTTCTATGGCCTGGCGGGCTGTCGGCCCATGCGGCATGGCAAGAAAACCAAAGAGGGGTTCGCCGAACGGCTGGCCCTATTAGCGAGACTACAGTCGGAAGTGGAGCAGATAGTAAAGACCGCACTCGCCCGATATCCCAGAAAAATGGTTGCGACCGACGATATTCTTGACGCGCTGGTGTGTGCCGTTACAGCAAGACTGGACGATCACTGGAAGACGGTACCGTCTGTGCCAGAAGTAGACTCCAAAGGCTTGCCTATGGAGATGGTGTATTGCGAACTTTAATACCAATCGGTGCTCAAAATCGTCGCTTTTGTTCACCATCGGTACCCAGAGGTGTACCTCCCGCCAGGGGGTCGATAGATCGCGCATAAGCCAGCGCCCACTGTGACCATTTTGCATGGCTCTCGGCCTGGGAAGGATCCAGCCGGGGTACCGGGGGGGTAAGAAGAAATGCCACTTAAACCCGACAACCCGACGGACCTGACGACTCGACGCCGGTGATGCTCCCGCAGTCCCGTGCGACCGCAGGCTGTCGTCGGTTTGTCGACTTAGAGACCGAGTTTCCAGCGTTGGATCGGGCGGGAATTTACCCTAGGGGACTATTCCGTCGCCGTTACCAGGCTTTGCCACCACTGGCCGCTCTTCTCCATAACCCCATCCCAGACCTCACCCGGCTTTGGTAGCTTGGGATAGCAAGCGGCATGCAGGGCATCATCCAGCGTCTCGTATGCCATCCCCAGGTCAGCATACAACTGGTCCAGGTCCCTGACCGTCTCACAGGCCGCGTATAGCTCATATCCCGTATCGGCTATCAGCACAGCCACCCCGATAAACGGAATCGACTCCGCGGGAATGGCTGCAATACTTTTGGCAGCAACTCGCTTGGTTCGGCTGGCCAGTCGGGTGCCGAACTTACGGGTCGCTGCCTTGCGGTTGGCTTGAACAGCTGCCTGCTTCTTGATGGTCTTGTCCTGGGCTGCGATTTTACTCTGCAGCGCGCTGGAAACGGTGCGGATACCCAGGGCGGTGCCCATCAGGCCCGATACGGCCGTGTTGAAGGCGGCGCTCGTGAGGGTCAGGACGTTGGTGATGATGAGCGCCAGGAAGCTGGCGGTGAGTAGCAGTCGTCTTATCCAGGTGAACATGATCTGCATCCGGGGTGACCTCGTCAGGGTTGATTGTAAGGCTATGTCAGAGCGCGTGCCTGTTGGCGCTCGTGCACAATGGCGCCAGGGGAGGGGTGGGGTAATGCCTTGGGGCAAGGCGATCCACAGGGCGCCACCGTGGCGCCAGTAGCGATACCTGTAGGAATAGGCGGGCTGAATTTGGCCGGGGCGCTATAACGAGGCACCAGAATTCTGGATCTCTACCTGTTTAGCTCACTGACGGAGGTACGGAATCTGACTAACGAATGGATCAGGAAGTATAACGAGGAACGGCCACATGACTCCCTTGGGGATCTTACCCCAGTGGAGTATCTGGTGGCCCACAAGCAGGCTGAATCCTCTAATAATGCGTGGACCTAATTTGGGGATACTTACACTGCCACCTCGAGCGCTATTAGAAGCCCTCTCGGAATTCATAGGCAACGCTGATCCCATGCTGCAAAAAAAGTATGGGGGTAGAGGGGGGGGGTAGAAAAGGCTCCGGATATACTCGTCGGACCTGACGACTCGACGGCAGGTGATGCCCCGCAAGGCCTTGTAGTTATTGGTTTGGCGTCAGGTCGTCGGGTCCGTCAGGTTGAATTGTGATTTTACTGGGGAGGGCTAAACCGCTTCCATCAATCAATTGCTGCTTGCGCTGTAAGCGGTCTTAACGGTTGCCAGGGTCTATTCATCCCATGCACCGTCATTGTCTAAGTCACGATCGGTACCGCCTTGGTCAGCATCCCACTGGCCGTCGTTATCGAGATCGCGATCAGTACCGCCGCGACTGGAGTCCCACTGGTTGTCATTATCCAGGTCTCGATCGGTACCACCACGATCGGAGTCCCATTGACCGTCATTGTCTATATCCCTGTCTATGCCACCGAGATCAGCATCCCACTGGCCGTCATTGTCCAGATCTCTATCGGTACCGCCTCGATCGACGTCCCACTGGCCATCGTTGTCGATGTCTCTGTCCGTCTGAGCGTAGATCAGTGATGCAGCTGCGACGAGCAAGGCTCCCATGACAAATTTCTTCATTTTATCCCTCCTTGCCTGATCAGATTGGCTCCGGTAACTGGCTGGTAACTACAGTTTTGAAACATCATCGGATTTTGGCGCAACCGTATCGCCTGGGATACTTTACCCGAATACACCCGACGAACCTTACGACTCGACGCCAATCCATGCGCTGCAAGGCCCTGCGGCGGATCAATTGGCGACGAATCGTCGAGTCAGTTGGGTTGTTTGTTGGTTTTTGGTGGATATCAGGGGTCAGGTTGATGAGCCGGTGGTTCTCAAACTCGCACTGCCAGTGGACTATGGGTGGCAGGGGAGCAGCATGCCACGCGGAATTTGCTATGCTGTGTTATCACGCGTTCTGAAGAGGGAGTATGTCCGTGACCAAGCAAAACCTGAAAGGATCTTGCCTGTGTGGCACGCTTAAATTTGTAGTCACCGGGGAGCCAGCCCGCTTTTACCATTGTCACTGGTCGCGCTGCCGTAAATCTACGGGCACTGGACTCAACGCGATCGGTCGAATGGCCCGTCACCCGGTTCGTCCTCACCGGGTAACATCACATCGAACCTAATCGCGGCGAGCTGCTCCGGGGCCTTGCCGATCCGGCGGAGGAACGGCAGCCACCGCGGGTCATCGTGGATGTTCGCGAACAACGGATTGACCGAAACCTCTGGCAGCCCTGGGTCGCGGTACGTCACGGCCCTATCGAGCCATTCGAACGCCTTGTCGGCGTCACCCCGGTACGCATACACGTAGGCGATGTTGTAAGACGCATGCTCACCGTATTTACCGATGAGCTCCGCGAGTGCATCAGCGGACCTCGTCTCGTCCCCGACCGCCTGCCAAGCCATCGGCAGCCCGATCAGGCGCCAGCCCTCGTTACGCTCCTCCAGCATCGCCGCCAACCCGCCGGCGGCGTCGCCCTTCAGCAGCGACGCGACGCCGATCGCTGACTGCGCTCCCGCGAGATCGGGGCTCAAACTCAGCGCCGTGCGGTAGCTCTCGATCGCCTCCTGCTGGCGTCCGGCGTTCGAGTATGCGACTCCCAGGTTCTGGAAACCGGTCGGGTTCACGGGATCACGCGCGTTCGCATACTCATTGAGCGCAATGGCGGTGTCGAGACGGCCGAGGCTCATCGCCAGCGCGGCCGCGTTCCCGATCGTGTCCGTGTCGGTAGGCTCGACTTTCAACGCATGCTCGAAGTGGCGCGCGGCCGCGGCAAGATCGTCGTCATAGATCATCGCGATCCAGCCGAGGACCGCATGCGCCGGCCAGTAATCCGGGTCGATCGCGAGCGCCTTTTGCACGGCATCGCGTCCCAACCGCAAGCCCTCCTCGATTGGACGCAGGCCGTCTCCGGCCTGGTTGATGTAGTTGCGGGCGAGACCGTTCCACGCGGCCGTATGGTCGGGTTCGCGCTCGAGCACCCGTTCGTACAGCTTGATAGACCGCTCGAATCCTTCCACCGTGCGCTGGCGCGCGAGCTGGCGGGCCTGCAGCATCAACGCGTAGGTCTCCGGGTCGCTGACCGCTGCTTGCGGCGCCCCGTCGAACAGCTCGAGTTTGAGGCTCCCCACCACGGCGGCGGCAATCTCGTCCTGGACGGCAAAGATGTTGTCCAGTGGACGATCGTAGGTCTCGGACCACAGGTGTGTGTCGGAGCGTGCGTCGATCAGCTGCGCGGTGATGCGCACCTGATTGCCGGCTTTGCGCACCGAACCTTCGAGTACGTGAGCGACCTTCAGACGCTTCGCGATTTCCGGAATGCCGAGGTTCTGGCTCCGGAACGAGAACGCGGAAGAGCGCGAGATCACGCGCAATTCCGGAATCTTCGCGAGCAGGTTCAGCAGCTCCTCGGATATGCCGTCGGAGAAATACTCCTGGTCCTTGCCGGGTGACAGATCCACGAATGGCAGCACGGCAATCGACCGGTCGCCATACCCGTCGACGAACGCCTCGCTGCGTCCTTCCTGTCGTGCCTCCTCCAGCTCAGCGGCCTTCTGCTGCTGCAGCGCGGCCTCCCGCCGCGGCGTCAGCGCAAACTTGTCGAACGCGAAGTACCCGACCGCCACAGCGAGCACGACCGTGATGACGCGGTCCAGCATCCTGCCGGCGCCTCGCGCATCGACGCGCGTGCGATCTACGTCGCTCTCGCGCTTGAGCCCTTCCGGCGTCAGCTCGAATGCCCACGCCAACACCAGCGTCGGCAGCAAGCCGATCGCAAACAGCACGATGACCGCACGGAGCGCCGCGTCGCCGAATCCGAAGGCCGTCAGCACCGTCTGGGCGACCTGGGTCAACAGCCAGGCGACGGCCAGGTACGCGGCGCCGACTCGAAGGACGTTGCGGCGGCGCAGTTCAGTTATGAAGTCAGTCGCGATCGGTGCGTCCCCTCTCAAACACCGGCACAAGTATAGGACGGATAAAAGGGCTATGGGGGAAAATTTTCTTTCAGAATCAGGATGCTTTACATCGCGAATTCAACTTGCTAATGCAATCGGTGTGCTGAACTCGCGCTTGCATGGGTTCACTTGCCGATCATTTACGGTTGTTTCCAGTTTTTAGCCCACAGGCATCTATACCAATCTGTTATACAGTGGCGTCCCTGCTGATTGCTCTGTGATAACGCGAGCTCTGCTACCGCGCGCCCTTCCCCGCGAAAAGAGTCAACGCAGCTGGTGAGGCTCGGGTGGGTGGCGCCAGAAGCGGTCGGGTAGACGGGGGATGGCGACGGCCGGGCGGGCGATGAACCGGAACAAACGCTCGCGCTTATCCCTGTGATGCCCTTCGCAGCTCACTCCGCCGTGCAGGGAGAATCCATTAGCCTTAGCCACCCAC
>CAYTDW010000194.1:0-5769 GCA_964436585.1 uncultured Halioglobus sp.
CTTCCAGACCTACAGCCCGATGGTGGAGAGCGTTTCGGTCAAGCGCCGCGGCGACGTGCGCCAGGCCAAGCTCTACTACCTGCGCGACCTCAGCGGCCGCGCGGCGCGCATCAAGGAAAAGCTGTAACTACCCTTTTTCCAAAGCATAAAACGAAAGCGGCCCTGGTGGCCGCTTTTTGGTTCTTTGCGGATATCCGGGGTGCAGGCGATTGGTTGGAGCGCATTGGGTATCTTGCCGCTAATCGGCAGACGCGAAGGGGGAGTCCCCCTTGCGTTCAAACAGTTCATTCACTTCAGGGGGACTCCCCCTCCACGCCTGCCTCCTGACGGCTTGTACCCTGCCATCCACTACCTATTCCTCTCGCGCCGCTCTGTTGCCACGCGCGCGAGTGCCTGATTCCCCGCTCCAGATTTGCACCCCTGCGGGGCCAGGACACGGGACGCGCTGGCCGCTCAATGGGAGGGATGGAACCGGGGTGGCTTTCGCGGAGTTCGACGGCTGGCGCCGAGGGCGGGCCTGGAGACCGTTTTCCAGGGCTCCAGGCCAACCGAGGGGAGCCCGGAGGGCCGCCTGCCACGCAGCGAAAACCACCCCGGTTCCAGCCCGTCTGTTAAGGAACGACCCCCCGGCATTCTCGACAGATGGAAGCGGTCTTGCATAGCACGATGGGGAAGGCGTATCAGGGTGAATGTCTGTTCCCTGAACCCTGATACGTCTTCCCCGTCGGGCCTAGGAACCATTCAGGAAGGGGCACCTCGCTCTGGCCATGCACGTAACGTAAAACGGGCTTTTTCGATCCGCCCATAAAAATCCATGGTAGTGTAACCAGATGCAAAGTGACCTCATCGTCCACCCCGAAATCGAGCGCTACATCGACGCCATGTGGATGGAGAAGGGGCTCAGCGACAACAGCCTGAGTTCCTACCGGCGCGACCTGCGGCAATTCCATGACTGGCTCGCGCAGAACAGGGACAGCTCGATAATGCGGGCCGACCGCTCCTCCCTGCAGGCCTACCTGGGCGCCAGGTTGAGACAGGGCCAATCGCCGCGCTCGACCGCACGCTTCATGTCCTGCGTGCGCGGTTTCTATCACTACCTGCTGCGGGAGGGTCGCGTCACCGTGGATCCCACCCTGGACGTGGACAGCCCGAAGCTGGGCCGGCCGCTGCCGAAATCCCTCTCCGAGCAGGACGTGGAGCGCTTGTTACAGGCGCCCGACCTGGATGTGGCGTTGGAGTTTCGCGACCGCACCATGCTCGAGATGCTGTATGCCTGCGGCCTGCGCGTCACCGAGCTCACCAGCCTGCAACTGGTTCAGGTCAGCATCAATCAGGGGGTAGTGCGGGTGTTTGGCAAGGGCAGCAAGGAGCGCCTGGTGCCCATGGGGGAGGAGGCGCTGCTGTGGCTGCGGCGCTACATGGCGGGGCCCAGGGCGGAGTTGCTCAAGGGTATACCCAGCGATGTGGTGTTTCCCAGCCGCCGCGGCCGCCAAATGACTCGCCAGACCTTCTGGTATCGTATTAAAATCTATGCCCTGCGCGCCGGGATCAGGCAGGAACTGTCACCACACACCTTGCGGCACGCGTTTGCTACCCATTTACTGAACCACGGTGCGGATTTGCGGGTGGTGCAGCTGTTGCTCGGCCACAGCGATCTGAGTACCACCCAGATCTATACCCATGTGGCAAAGCAGCGGATGCAGGAACTGCATGCCCGGCATCATCCCCGGGGATGAGGAACTTAACCAGCGCCAGCGGTTCGAACCAGGGTCGCGCCGGCCCGTTGCGTCGGCGCCGGCCGGCTACAGAGGCGGGAGACCCCCGCCATAACAGAGGAAACCTGATGCTTAACTCGACTTTTCGCGCAATCACCGCCCTGGCCCTGCTGTGCACGGCCGCCTGGGCCGCAGCGGGGGAACCTGCGGACAAGGCCGTGGCGGACAAACTGCGCAAATCGCTGTCAGCACCCGCCATGGGGCTAGAGGTAGAGACCGTTGAAACCAGCCCGATCCCGGGTTTGTACGCGGTGCAATTCACCAGCGGCCCGGTAGTCTATTCCACGGCATCCGGCGACCATGTGATTCTCGGCGACCTGTTTGCAGTCAGTGACAAGGGCGTTTATACCAACCTGACCGAGCAGCGGCGCAACGGCGAACGCCTTGATCAGCTGGCCAAGGTCGACCTGAAGGATATGATTATTTTCTCTCCCGAAGGCAAACCCAGGGCGCATGTCACGGTATTCACCGATATCAGCTGCTTCTACTGCCAGAAGCTGCACAAGGAGGTGCCCGAGCTGAACAAGCGCGGCGTGGAAGTGCGCTACCTCGCCTATCCCCGCTCAGGCCCCGACTCGCCCGGCTTTCGTCAGCTCGCAACCGCCTGGTGCGCGAAGGACCGGCAGGACACCCTCACCCGCATGAAAAACCAGCAGTCCGTGCCGGAGAACGTGTGCGCCGGCAACCCGGTGGCCGCGCAGTACCAACTGGGCCTGCAGCTGGGCGTGCAGGGTACCCCCGCCATGGTCACAGAGGACGGCAGCCTCATTCCCGGCTACCAGCCAGCGGATGAGCTTATGGCCACCCTGGGGCTCGAGTAGCAGCAGATTCCCTTATGAGCTTGAAACCGGTAACAATCGGCCTGTGTGGTCTCGGCACCGTGGGCAGCGGTACCTTCAAGGTGCTGCGTGACAACGCGCAGGTGATTGCCGCCCGCGCGTATGCCCCCCTGCAGGTTGTGCATATCGGCGCGCGGCGGGACAACCCGGCCTGCGACCCGGGAGATATCAGGGTCAGCCGCGATGTGCTGGCGGTGGCCCGGGACCCGGATGTGGCCATTGTGGTGGAACTGATTGGTGGCACCACGGTGGCGAAGGAACTGGTGGAGACCGCCATTCGCCACGGCAAGCACGTGGTGACCGCCAACAAGGCCCTGATCGCCCAGTTTGGCAATGAGATTTTCGCGCTGGCCGACAAGCACGGGGTGGAAGTGCGCTTCGAGGCGGCGGTGGCGGGCGGCATACCCATTATCAAGGCGCTGCGGGAGGGCCTGGCCGGGAACCGCATCGAATGGCTCGCCGGCATCATCAACGGCACCGGCAACTTCATCCTCACCGAGATGCGCGACAAGGGGCGGGAGTTCGCCGACGTGCTGGCCGAGGCCCAGGCCCTGGGCTACGCCGAGGCGGATCCCACTTTCGACGTGGAGGGCATCGACGCCGCTCACAAGCTGGTGATCCTGGCATCCATCGCCTTCGGCATACCCCTGCAGTTCAAATCGGTTTACACCGAGGGCATTACCCGCCTCACCACGCAGGACGTGGAGTATGCCCGGGAGCTGGGTTATATGATCAAGCACCTGGGCATCGCCAAGCAGAACGGCGAGGGCGTGGAGCTGCGTGTGCACCCCACCCTGATTCCCGACAAGCTGCTGCTGGCCGACGTGGACGGGGTCAAGAACGCGATCCTGGTGGAAGGCAACGCGGTGGGTCCCACCCTTTATTACGGTGCCGGCGCCGGCGGGGCGCCGACCGCGTCCGCGGTAGTGGCCGACCTGGTGGACCTCGCCCGCGACCTGGGCCTGGGCCAGACCTGCCGCGTACCGCCGCTGGGTTTCTCCCGCGAAAACCTGCGCGAGCTGCCGATCGTGCCGATGGCGCGCGTGGTGACACCCTGGTACCTGCGGATGGAAGTCGAGGACAAGCCCGGCGTACTGTCCAGGGTGGCGAGCATATTCAGCGACCAGGGGATCAGCATCGAAGCCCTGATCCAGAAAGCGCCGGCTGCAGGCCAGACCCGGGTGCAGCTCATCGTCATCACCAATAAGGCGCTGCAGGGCAGCGTGGACCAGGCGGTCAGCGCGATCGAGGCGCTCGATACCATCGCCGGCAAGGTTACCCGCATCCGGGTGGAAGCGCTGGACGGCTAACAGACAGGGGCAATGCAGGCGTGAAATACATCAGCACCCGGGGCCAGGCCCCCGCACTGAACTTTGAACAGGTTCTGCTGACCGGCCTGGCGTCGGACGGCGGCCTCTATGTGCCTGCCACGCTGCCGAGCTTCAGCCGCGCCGAGATCGCGGCGATGGCCGCGCTGGATTATCCCGAACTCGCATTTAAGATCATCACCCCGTTTGTCGATGACTGCGTCCCGGCGGCGGATCTCAAGGCCCTCATCGACGACACCTACGCCGAGTTCCGCCACAATGCGGTAGCGCCTATGGTGCAACTGGCCGCCAACCAGTGGGTACTGGAGTTGTTCCACGGGCCCACCCTGGCGTTCAAGGATTTTGCCCTGCAGCTGCTGGGGCGCCTGCTGGACTACGTGCTGGAGCGCAAGCACCAGAAAGTGGTGATCATGGGTGCCACTTCCGGCGATACCGGCTCTGCCGCGATCGAGGGTTGCAAACGCTGCAAGAACATCGACATTTATATCCTCCACCCGCACCAGCGGGTGTCGGATGTGCAGCGCCGGCAGATGACCACGGTGGTCGGGGACAAGATCCATAACCTCGCGGTGGAGGGCAACTTTGACGACTGCCAGGCCATGGTCAAGGCCAGCTTCAGCGATCGCTCTTTCCTGCCCGCGGACCGCAGCCTGGTCGCGGTGAACTCCATCAACTGGGCCCGCATCATGGCCCAGATCGTGTACTACTTTTACGCCGCCGTGGCCCTGGGCGCGCCGGCCCGGCCGGTGGCCTTCTCCGTACCCACGGGCAATTTCGGCGATATATTCGCCGGCTATCTGGCCCGCGAGATGGGCCTGCCGGTGGCGCGCCTGATCATCGCCACCAATCGGAATGACGTGCTGCACCGGGTGATGACCACCAGCACCTATGGTCGCCAACCGCTGGCGCACACCCTGTCGCCCAGCATGGACATCACCGTGTCCAGCAACTTCGAGCGCCTGCTGTTCGACCTGTACGATCGCGACGGCGCCGCCCTGGCTGACCTCATGCAGCGTTTTGACCAAGGCGATATCGTGTTCAGTGAATCCGCCATGGCCCGCGCCCGGGCCCTGTTCAGCAGCCATTGCGTGAGTGACCGCCAGACCTGCGAGCAGATCGCCAGCAGCTGGCGCGAGTGCGCCTACCTGCTCGATCCGCACAGTGCCATCGGCGTCGCCGCGGCCCTGGCGGTCCGGCTGCCAGCCGAGGTGCCGGTGATTACCCTGGCCACCGCCCACCCCGCCAAGTTTCCCGACGCCATCAGGTCCGCCGGGCTGGACCAGGCCGTGAGCCTGCCCCTGCACCTGAAGGATTTATTCGAACGACCCGAGCGCTTCGCGGTGCTGCCCAACTCCCTGGCGGCGGTACAGGCGCACATGGCCAACAGCATCAGCGCCTGATGGGGGCAGCACCACCCCCGCTCGCAGTGGCCTGGCGCTCGACCCGGGTAACAAGGACGCAGCCGTGCGCAAACTGATTCGGCGGCGACCCGCTGAGCCCGCCGCTGCCCTGTCCGGGGAAGCCCTGCATCCTCTGCTGGCCAGGGTCTATACAGCCAGGGGCGTGCACACACCGGCCGGGCTCGACCTGGGCCTCTCCCGCCTGCTGCCCCCGGCGCAGCTGCTCAATGCCGACCGGGCCGCAGCGCTGCTGGCGGATGCCATCGCCGCGGGCGGCGCGCTCCTGGTCATCGGTGACTTCGACGCCGACGGCGCTACCAGCACGGCGCTCGCAGTATCGGTGCTGCGGCAGTTTGGCGCGACCCGGGTGGATTACCTGGTGCCCAACCGTTTTGAATATGGGTATGGCCTCACCCCTGAAATCGTC
>CAYTDW010000195.1:0-5761 GCA_964436585.1 uncultured Halioglobus sp.
TGGCGGCGGGGGCGCGCCATGTGGTGCTCACGGTGCCCGCCAAGGACCCGGTGGATTACACCGTGGTGCTGGGCGTGAACGAGGACGGCCTGCGGCCCGAGCACCGCATTATTTCCAACGCCAGCTGCACTACCAATTGCCTGGCGCCCATGGCCAGCGTACTGGATGCGGCCTTCGGTATCGAGGAGGGCGTGATCAACACGGTGCACGCCTATACCAACGACCAGCGCCTGGCGGATGTCCCGCACTCGGACTGGCGCCGCAGTCGGGCGGCGGCGGAAAACATCATTCCCACCTCCACCGGCGCCGCCAAGGCGGTGGGCGAGGTATTGCCGCAACTGAAGGGCAAGCTGCACGGCATGGCGGCCCGGGTGCCGGTGCCGGACGGCTCGGTGGTGGACCTGTTCTGCAAGCTGGGCAAGCAAGTCAGCGTGGCGGATGTCCACGCCGCGGTGAGGGAGGCGTCCGCATCGGACCGGCTGCGGGGTATCCTGCAGTTCAGCGACCGGCCCATCGTCTCCTCCGATATCATCGGCAACTCCCACTCGTCGATCTACGACGCGGCCTTTACCGGGGTGACCGCGGGCCGCTACCTGCGGGTGCTGAACTGGTACGACAACGAGTGGGGCTACTCCTGCCGGGTGTGCGACCTGCTGGCCCGCCTGGGCTGAGGCGCGCTCTTACCAGGGCGATCCTGCCGGGGTCGCCTCGCGGCGACCTTTTCTGTAGGCTGTCGGAACGGATTTCCCACCTTGCAGGAGTGCCGGCTTGAGCGATGCCGTTCACAGCTCGCTGCGCGGTAATGTCAGTTTTCTCGGCCGACTGCTCGGGGAGACGATCGCCGCCGCGGAAGGGCAAGCCTTTCTCGACCTGGTTGAACAGATCCGGCGCCTGTCCAAGAGCGCCCGGGAGGGCAGCAGGGAGGCCCGCGAGGAGCTGCAGGCGGTGTTGCGCAACCTCGGCAACGAACAGCTCGTGCCGGTGGCCCGGGCCTTCAGCCAGTTCCTCAACCTCGCCAATATCGCCGACCAGCACCACAATGTATCGCGCGGGGCCGATCCCCTGCTGTCCGCCTCCCGCAGCCTGGCCACCGGGATGGGCGAGCTGCTGGCGGAGGGAGTGGCGCCCGCGGCGGTGATCGCCGCCGTGCTCGAGCTGCGCATCGAGCTGGTGCTGACCGCCCACCCCACCGAGATCACCCGCCGCACCCTGATCCACAAGCATGGCGAGATCGGCCGCTGCCTGGCCCAGCTCGAACTGCAGGGGCTGACCGAGCGGGAGCGGGAGCGCCTGCTGCTGCGCCTGCGGGAACTGCTGGCCCAGATCTGGTTCGGGGATGATTTTCGCGAGGAGCGGCCCACCCCGGTGGATGAGGCCAAGTGGGGCTTCGCGGTGGTGGAGGACTCCCTGTGGCGGGCGGTGCCGGAATTCCTGCGCCGCCTGGACCGGGCCCTGGCCGACAGTTGCGGCGTGCGCCTGCCGCTGGAGGTCGCACCGGTGTCATTCGTGTCCTGGATGGGCGGCGACCGCGACGGCAATCCCAACGTCACCGCCCGGGTCACCGCCGAGGTGATGCTGCTCAGCCGCTGGCAGGCCGCCGACCTGTACCTGGCGGATGTGGTGCAGCTGGTGGAAGAATTGTCCATGACCCGCTGCAGCGAGTCCCTGCGGCTATTGTCCGGGAACGCCCACGAACCCTACCGGGTGGTGCTGCGCCGGCTGCGCGAGCTGCTGCGCCAGACCCGCGGCGCCATCGAGGCGGAGCTGGCGGGGGATCTGCCGCCGGATGGCGAGATACTGCACAACGTCGAGCAGCTGTGGCAGCCCCTGCACGCCTGCTACCAGTCCCTGCTGGAGTGCGGCATGCAGATCATCGCCGATGGCGCCCTGCTGGACCTGCTGCGCCGGGTGCGCTGCTTCGGCGTGCACCTGGTGCGCCATGATGTGCGCCAGGACAGCGCCCGCCACACGCAGGCGCTGTCGGAGCTCACCTGCTGGCTGGGCCTGGGTGACTACGCCGGCTGGGACGAAAGCGCGCGGCGCGCCTTCCTGCTGCGGGAACTGGCCAGTCGGCGCCCGCTGGTATCGCGCCAGTGGCAACCCTCGGCGGCCGTGCAGGAGGTGCTGGACACCTGTGCGGTGGTCGCCCGCCAACCGGCCGCGGCCCTGGGCGCCTATGTCATTTCCATGGCGCGGCAGGCCTCGGATGTGCTGGCGGTGCAGCTGCTGCTGAAGGAGGCCGGGTGCAGTCACAGCCTGCCGGTGGCGCCCCTGTTCGAGACCCTGGACGACCTGTCCCGGGCGCAGGAGGTGGTGCGCGCGCTGTTGCAGGACAGTTGGTACCGCGGTCATATCAAGGGCCGGCTGATGGTCATGATCGGTTACTCCGACTCCGCCAAGGACGCCGGGGTGCTGGCCGCCGCCTGGGCCCAGTACCGTGCCCAGGAGGAGTTGCAGCAGGCCTGCAGCGAGTACGCCACCCGCCTGACCCTGTTCCATGGCCGCGGCGGCACCATCGGCCGCGGCGGCGCGCCCGCCCGGGAGGCGCTGCTGTCGCAGCCCCCCGGCTCCCTGGAAAACGGCCTGCGGGTGACCGAGCAGGGCGAGATGATCAGGGCCAAGCTGGGCTGGACCTCGATGGCGGTGAAGACCCTGGCGCTGTACACCGGCGCCATCTGCCGGGCCAACCTGCTGACGCCCCCGGCCCCGCGGGCCGAGTGGCGGGAACTCATGTCCACGCTCGCCGGCGATTCCTGCGCGGCCTACCGGGCGGTGGTGCGGGAGGAACCGGACTTCGTCGCCTATTTCCGCTGCGCCACACCGGAGCAGGAGCTGGGCAAACTGCCCCTGGGATCCCGGCCCGCGCGCCGCGCCGGCCCCGGCGGTATCGAAAGCCTGCGCGCGATTCCCTGGATTTTCGCCTGGTCCCAGAACCGGCTCATCCTGCCGGCCTGGCTGGGTGCGGGCGCGGCGTTGCGCCGGGCACTCGATCGGGGGCAGGGGGAGATGCTGCGGGAGATGGCGGCGATCTGGCCGTTTTTCGCCACTCGGCTGGCCATGCTGGAAATGGTGTTCGCCAAGACCGATGCCGGTATCTCCGCCTACTACGACGAGCGCCTGGTGCCCGCGGCCTTGCGCCACATCGGCGATGGCTTGCGCCGGCAGCTGGCCAGCGATACCGCCACCGTGCTGGAACTGGCCGGCCGTGACCAGCTCCTCGCCGACGAGCCCTGGATCAGCGAATCCCTGCGCCTGCGCAATATCTACACCGAGCCGCTCAATATGCTGCAGGCTGAGCTGTTGCAGCGCAACCGCGAGGCGCCGGAGCCGGTGCTGGAGCGGGCGATTATGGTGACTATAGCCGGGGTCGCCGCCGGCATGCGTAACACGGGCTGATACTTTTTGGACTTTGCCTTGACCCCGTGTGCCGGTCAACCGAGAATACGGGCGGCGTTTGGGCGTGCCGCCCATTACTACGATTAAAGGTGTTTTGAGATGCAAAAATTATTCAAGGCTGGTTTTATAGTGCCGCTCCTTTCCCTGTTGCTGTTGGCCAATGCGCCGGCCCGGGCGGACGCGTTCGCCAGTACTATCAATTCGTTCAGGAATGCGGGCGAAAGTGGCAGGTTCTTCGACAGCGCCTATGGCTACGCGGTGTTCCCGACCATCGGCAGGATCGGCTTCATGGTCGGGGGCGCGCATGGCGAAGGGCGGGTCTTTGTCGGCGGGCAGCATGTGGGTAACACCAACATGACCCAGCTGACGGTGGGCTTCCAGATGGGGGCCCAGGCCTTCAGCCAGATCATTTTTTTCCAGAACCAGGCGGCTTTCGAGGAGTTCACCACGGGCAACTTTGAGTTCAGCGCCCAGACCAGCGCCGTGGCAGTGACGGCGGGCGTCTCCGCGGACGCCAGCACGACCGGCGGCCTGGCCGCGGGCGCCAGCGCCGGCCGCAACGATGCCACCACGGCCCACGGCGGCTATCGCAAAGGCCTCGCGGTGTTTACCCTCGCCCGGGGCGGCCTGATGTTTGAAGCCGCACTGGGCGGCCAGAAGTTCAGCTTTACCCCAGTGCAGGCGGCGTATCCTGCGCCGGCGCCAGTACCGGCACCGGCACCGGGTGTTGCTCCCGCCCCGGCCCCGGGCTACCCGGTACAGGTGCGCTGAGTCAGCGGCCCGCCAGCGTGTGGGCCTGCGCCAGCGCCGTTTCCGGCACGTCACCCATGAGGATGACGTGCCAGTTGCGCGGGCCATGGGCGCCGTAGACCAGCTTCCCCTCGATGTCCGCCGTGCTCGAGGGTCCGGCGATGAAATTGATGCCCCGCGGCCGCCCTGTCTTCGCGCTCTCCGCCTCGATCCGCTCCCAGGCACTTTCCATGTCGCGCACCAGCCGGGTGCTGTCCACCACCACGATGTGGTGTTCGCTGAGCAGGTTGTTCGCAGCCGGGTTGGCCTTGCCGGTCACAGTGACCACAGCGCCGATTTCCGCCACCCCCAGCAGGGCGTAACTCAGGGCGACCGGTTCGCCCGGTTCCACGGTGCCAAAGCGCGGCAGCACCCCGGCTTCGCGCCAGGGCATCGCCGCCAGGTTCGGATCATTTCCCGCCACGAGGCGGTGGCTGCGAAAGTGCCGGTAAAGGTAATCCGCCAGGTTCTTGACCACGCCTGAGCGATTGGCGGCGCAGTCCACGCTGCCGAAGTTTTTCAGCACATTCGCCAGGAAAGCGACCGCCAGGTCCGCTGCGGGCAGGTCGGCGCCCGGGGCGGTGCCCAGGGACTCCAGCTCGCGGTCGATGGCGTCCGCATCCGCGGCGCGACTGGCCTGCTGCACCCGGGCAAAGATGCGCGAGCGGGGGCTATCACTCATGGCCCTGCCCGCCGGGTTTGTCATCGCCCCAGTCCGTTCCCAGGCTCGGTTCGATGCGTTCTGTCGGTGCCTGGCCCCTGGGTGCCCGCCGCGGTTTCGCCCGGGCAGGGGCTGCCTGTTCGGTGGGCAGTGACTGCTCCGCCGCCTGGGCCGCCTTGTGCTCCCTGGCCTTCTCCTCCCGCTGCAGGGCGGCGTACTGCTGCATGAAAGTTCTGCCCTCGGGCGCGGGGAAGTCGCGCTGGCTGGTCCAGCCGGATGCCAGCGGCAGGCGGGCGAACCCCCCCTTGCGCCGCCCCAGCAGGTGCAGCGTGAAGATGCCGAGGCTGGTAACAGCGCGGTAGAGCGTCGGCTGGCGCGCCAGCCAGGCGTGCAGTCGCAGCCCGGTGCGCCAGCGCGCGGAGGACAGTTTCTGCCGGGTCTCGTCGTGGCGCAGGTCCCGCAGCAGGTCCGGCAGGGGAATATCGGCGGGGCAGACCTCGGCGCAGCGGCCGCAGCTGGTGCAGGCGTTGGGCAAAGCGTTGCTCTGCTCGAGCGAGGTCAACAGGGGTGTCAGGATCGAGCCCATCGGGCCGGGATAAACCCAGCCGTAGGCATGGCCCCCCACGCTGGCGTAGATTGGGCAGTGGTTGAGGCAGGCGCCGCAGCGGATGCACTGCAGCATTTCGCGGTAGTCGCTGGCCAGGATCTCGCTGCGGCGGTTGTCCAGCAGCACGATGTGGGTTTCCAGCGGTCCGTCGATGTCGTGCTCGCGCCGCGGTCCCAAGTAAAAACTGGTGTAGCAGGTCTGGGGTTGGCCGGTGGCCGAGCGCACCAGCAGGCGCAGCATGGCGGTGGCGTCCCGGGCCCTGGGCAGCACCCGGTCAATGGTGGTGCAGATGATCAGCACATTGGGCA
>CAYTDW010000196.1:0-5745 GCA_964436585.1 uncultured Halioglobus sp.
CAGGGTCAACGCCTCGTACAGCTGGTTGTCGCTGGTCAGCAACTCGGTGGATGCCCTGGCGGAAGAGGCCCGGGACTTCCTGGCGTCACTCTCCCCGTTACCGTTGCCGAGGTGGCCCGCCAGGTCGGCTTCGATGATTTGCTCCGGGTCGTCGAAGGCGGTGAACTGGGCGCGCTCCACGAGGATGTCGGGCACGATGCCCTCGGCCTGGATGGAGCGCCCATTGGGTGTGTAGTAGAGCGCGGTGGTGAGTTTGATCGCCCGTGATTCCGACAGGGGCAGGATGGTCTGCACCGATCCCTTGCCGAAACTGTCGGCGCCCATGATCACGGCCCGGCCGCGGTCCTGCAGGGCGCCGGCGACGATTTCGGAGGCGCTGGCCGAGCCCGCGTTGATCAGCACCACCATCGGCGCAGCGTCGGTCACGTCGCCGGGCTGGGCATTGAAATGCATGTTCGAGTTGGGCAGGCGGCCCTCGGTGTAGACCACCGGCCCGCCGTCGAGGAACAGGTCGGCCACACTGACGCTGGCCCCCAGCACACCACCCGGATTGTTGCGCAGATCCAGCACCAGGCCCTTGAGCTCCCCCGTGTCCTGCAGCTGCTGCAGCGCCTTGGCCACATCCTCGCCGCTGTTGACCTGGAACTGGGCAATGCGGATATAACCGTAACCCGGCTCCAGCCAGCGGCCGCGCACGCTGGCGGTCTTGATGGTGTCGCGCACCAGGGTAACCGTGAAAGGCTGGCTCTCGCCGGGCCTGCCGATGGTCAGTTCAATCTTGCTGCCCTTGGGCCCGCGCATGGTCTCGATGGCCTCGTTCAGGCCCATGCCTTGGACCGGCGCATTGTCCAGCTTGAGAATGACGTCACCGCTGCGCAGGTCGGCCGCGGCGGCGGGGGAGCCGTCGATAGGGGCGATAATGGTGATGAAGCCGTTCTCCAGGCCCACTTCCAGGCCCAGGCCGCTGAACTCGCCGGAGGTGCCCTCCTGCAGGTTGGAAAATTCATCCTTGGTCATGTAGACGGAGTGCGGGTCCAACCCGCTCAACATGCCCTGTATGGCATACTCGAGCAGGGTGCTGTCGTCGATTTCCTCGACATATCCGGCGCGTATCTGGCTGAACACGTCGGCGAAGGTGCGCAGTTCGTCCAGCGGCAGCCTGGCCTCGGGCTCGTTAGCGGCCAGCCGCGGGGTCACTGCCAGCGCAATGACCGCTGCCGCGGCCGGCAAAATGGACTTCAATTGGAGGGTATAGCGCATGCTTACCGCCGCAACGGCTCGGAGCCGATAATACCAAGGGTCGCGTAGTCTAACCTATCCGGGTCGCGGTTAGGAAAGCCATTGAATGGCACAAAGCACGTTTTAGTCCTTGCACCAGCGCGCGGGATCGATTGGTTTGCCCTGGTGGCGGATCTCGAAGTACAGGCCCGATTCCTCCTGCCCGCCGGTGTTGCCCGCGGTGCTGATCGGGGTGCCCGCACTCACCCATTCACCCACCTCCCGCAACAGGCTCTGGTTGTTTGCGTACAGGCTCATGTAGCCATCGCCGTGATCGACGATCAGCAGCAGGCCCGAGCCGCGCAGCCAGTCGGCATAGACCACGCGCCCGTGGTGAATGGCCTGTACGCTCTCCCCCTCCCGGGCCGGGATACTGACGCCCTGCCAGCGCATTTTGCCTTCGTTGCGCGGTCGCCCGAAAGTATTCGCACGCTTGCCGGCCAGCGGCCAGGGCATTTTGCCGCGGGCGGACTCGAACGGCTGGTAGTCAGCGGGAACCTCCAGTTTCGCCAGCGCTTTTTCAATCGCCGCAAGCAGGCTTTCCAGCTCCTTGCGATCCTGCTCCATCTGCTTGAGCTGTTCAGCCTTGGTGTCGATACCCTGGCTTAGCTGCGCCACCGCCTGTTCGCGGCTAACCTGGGTCTTCTCCAGCTGCAGCTGCTGCTCCTGCAGCGTGGCCTGCTGGCCCGCCAGTTGCTCCAGGGTGTCGGCAATGCGCTGTTCCAGTTCCTGTAACTGGCGCAGGGTCTCCCGGTAGCCTTCGACCAGTTTGTTGCGGGCCTGGAAAAAGTAGCGGTAGTAAGCCAGGACCCGCGCCACGGTATGGGGGCTTTCCTGGTTCAGCAGTACCCGCAGCTGGCTCTGCTGTCCCAGCTGCCAGGCGGTTTTCAGTTCCAGGGCTATGTGGGTCTGCTGGGTGGCGCGCGCCTGTTCCAGCACCGTGCGCTGTTGCTGCAGGCCTGCCAATTCCTCGCCGCTGGCGCTGATGGCGCGTTCGTTGTCCGCCATGGCAGTCCGCAGGCGCCCGAGTTCCACCTCGGCCTCCCGCAGTTGTTGCTGCAGGCTGTCCTTGCGGGCACTGTCCGAGGAAATTTCTTCGCTGATGCGCGCCATTTCCCGCTGCAGCTTTTCAAGCCGTTCGCGGGCCTCCTGCTGTTGCGCGTCCTGCGGTTGGGCGTCCTGCGGTTGGGCGTCCTGTTGCTGGGCGTCCTTTTGCTGGGAAAGGGCCGCGCCGGGCGGGCCGCACAGCAGCAGGGCAAGCAGCGCGAGCCGGTGCAGGGCGCTTTGCCGGGACACGGCTGTCAGCCGGGGATACGGGCCAGGTTGGCCCCGGACATTTCCGGCGGCTGCGGCAGCCCCATCATGGCCAGCAGGGTCGGTGCTATGTCTGCGAGTTTGCCGCCGGCGGGGTCCAGTTGCAGCTGGCGCCTGCCAATGTAAACCAGCGGCACCAGGTCGGTGGTGTGCTGGGTGTGCTGCTGGCCGGATTCATAATCGAGCATCTGTTCGCAATTGCCGTGGTCGGCGGTCACCAGCGCCTCGGCGCCCACCTCCAGCACGGCCTGCTCCACCCGGCCCAGGCACTCGTCGAGGGCTTCCACCGCCTTGATGGCCGCCGCCAGGATGCCGGTGTGACCCACCATGTCGCCATTGGCATAGTTGCAGACGATGAGGTCGTATTTGCCCGAGCGGATGGCCGCGACAAGTTTATCGGTCAGCTCCGGCGCGCTCATCTCGGGCTGCAGGTCGTAGGTCGCGACCGGTGGGGATTTGACCAGCACCCGATCCTCACCGTCAAAGGGCTCTTCGCGGCCGCCGCTGAAGAAGAAGGTCACGTGGGCGTATTTTTCGGTCTCGGCGATACGCAGCTGGGTCCGGCCCTGCCGCGCGAGATAGTCGCCGAGCACGTTGTCAAGGTTCTGGGCCTTGAAGGCACAGCTGGTGTGGATGTCGGCGGCGTACTCGGTGGTCATCACGAAGTCCGTCAACCTGGGCACCACGCGCCGGGCAAAGCGATCGAAACCGGGTTCGATAAAGGAGCGGGTCAGTTGACGGGCGCGGTCGGAGCGGAAGTTCATAAACAGAATGCAGTCCCCGTCCGCGACCAGGGCGGGCGCCTGGCCTGGCGCCCGGATCACGGTGGGCAGCACGAATTCGTCGTTCTCGCCGCGGGCATAGGCGGCCTGCAGCCCCGCCAGCGGGCTTGCGGCGCTGTGGCCGGTGCCTTCCGTGAGCAGCTGGTAGGCCCGCTCGATGCGATCCCAGTTATTGTCCCGGTCCATGGCGTAGTAGCGGCCGGTGATGGATGCCACCCGGCCACAGCCGAGTTCGGCGAACAGTGCGTCGGCCTGCTCCAGCGAGGGGCCCGCGCTGCGCGGCGGTGTGTCCCGGCCGTCGAGAAAGGCGTGCAGGTAGACCTCCTGCGCGCCTCGTTTCGCGGCCAGGCGAACCGCGGCGAAGATCTGCTGCTCGTGGCTGTGAACACCGCCGGGGGACAACAGGCCGAAGATATGTACCGCACCGCCGGCGGCGATCGTCCGGTCGATGGCGCCGCAGTAGGCCGGGTTGCGGTCGAAGCTGCCGTCGGCGATGGCCTGGTCGATCAGGGTGATGTTCTGGTAGACGATGCGGCCTGACCCCAGGCTCATGTGGCCCACCTCGGAGTTGCCCATCTGGCCGGCGGGCAGGCCAACGTCCAGGCCGGAGCCGGAGATCAGGGTGTGGGGTGCCTGCTGCCAGAGCCGGTCCCAGACCGGGGTCCTGCCCAGGGCAATCGCATTGTCGCGGCTGTCTTCCCGGTGGCCCCAGCCGTCCAGGATGATCAAAACGGTGGTTTTCCTGTCGCCTCTGCCCATCTCTTTTCCCGTTCGTGCCGGCCTCGGCCGATGTCCTCGCAGCGCGGCATTTTAGCCTGTCCCACGGGCGAGCGCATTGCCTATCTGGACGCCTGTCTGGATGC
This sequence comes from uncultured Halioglobus sp., assembly GCA_964436585.1. GTDB lineage: Bacteria > Pseudomonadota > Gammaproteobacteria > Pseudomonadales > Halieaceae > JARRPM01. Next base: position 4,238 of record CAYTDW010000196.1, read on the forward strand.
CTAGCTTGATGCCTCTCCGGATACACCAGGGCACTCAGCTGACGGCGATCCCGATACGGATTGTCAAACGCCGGTGAAAGGTAGAGCATTGGGTTGATCGGGGCCGGGCAGGCTGGAGCAATGATCCACTTCAGCAACATTCACCGCAACAGAACGGGCATATTGATCGCGCTGGCGGCTGTTGCCATTGCGGGCAGCATAGGGCTGTTCCGGGACGGCGGCGCCGAATCCGCCACGCCCGTGGCGCTGGAACAGCGCGAACAAATCTGGACCTGTTCCATGCACCCCCAGGTGCGCCTGCCACAGCCGGGTGTCTGTCCCATTTGTTCGATGCCGCTGGTGCCGATAAAGCCCACCACAGGCAGCCATGCCGCTGCAGAACCGATGCTGGAATTGTCCGAGCACGCCCGCGCCATGGCCAGCGTGGAGACGGTAGCGGTGGAGCGGCGCATCATGAGCCATGACATTCGCGCCGTCGGCAAGGTGCAATACAACGAGACGGCGCTCGCCAACATCACCTCCCGGGTCGAGGGGTATGTGGAAAACCTGTTCGTGGACTACACCGGCATTGAGGTGAAATCCGGGGATCACCTGGTGGAAATCTACAGCCCGGATTTGCTGGTGGCGCAGCAGGATGTGCTGTTCGCGCTGGCAGGCCGGGAGAACGCCGGCCTGATCGAGTCCGCCAGGCGCAAATTGCTACTGCTCGGGCTGACGCCGGCACAGGTCGACGACCTGGTGCGCAACAAGAAGGTCAGTGACCGCATCACGCTATTTTCGCCCATACAGGGCACGGTGGTGGAAAAGCGGGTGGTGCGCCAGGCGATGGTGCGGCCGGGCGACATGCTGTACCGACTGGCCAACCTCGACTCGGTCTGGGTTTACCTGGACATCTACGAATCGGAACTGCCCTGGGTGCAGTACGGCCAGATGACCGAGATCCGGTCTGAGGCCCTGCCCGGCCAGACCTTCTCCGGCCGCGTCTGGTTCATCAGCCCGGTCCTGAACGATGACACCCGCACCGTGAAGGTGTTGCTCAACATCAATAACACCGAGCGCAAGCTGAAGCCGGGCATGTACGTCAGCGCGGTGATTCGCGCCGAGCTCCTGGCCGATGGTACTTCCGCTCCTACCGGCGTCGAGGGCCAGTGGAGCTGCCCCATGCACCCGCTGGTGGTATTGCCGCAGGCTGGCAATTGCCCGATCTGTAATATGAGCCTGGTGCAGATTCCGGGCGCGCCGGCGAGTGAAGCGCAGCAACACGACCACAGCATGCTCGCTGTGCCGGTATCGGCGGTGCTGGACAGTGGCGCGCGCACGCTGGTGTATGTCGAACGGGAACAAGGCCGTTTTGTGCCGGTTGAGGTGACCCTTGGCCCGCGCGCGGGCGCTATGTACCCGGTGCTGAGCGGCCTGCACGATGGCGAGCGCGTCGCGGTGCGGGGCAATTTCCTGCTCGACAGCCAGGCCCAGATACAGGGCCTGAACAGCCTGTTCCATACGCCAGC
>CAYTDW010000197.1:0-5729 GCA_964436585.1 uncultured Halioglobus sp.
TCGCCACCGAAACCCATGGATCCCTCATGGAGGCCGTCGACGAACCATTTGAAACCCACCGGCACTTCCACCAGCCTGCGGCCGATCCGGGTGGCCACACGGTCGATGATGCTGCTGCTCACCACGGTTTTGCCGATGGCGGCATCCGTGCGCCAGTGTGGGCGGTGGGTGAACAGGTAATGGATTGCCGCTGCCAGGTAATGGTTGGGGTTCAGCAGCCCGGCGCGGGTGACGATGCCATGCCTGTCATGGTCGGTATCGTTGCCGAAGGCGAGGTCGAAGCGGTCCTTTAACCCGATCAGCTTGGCCATGGCATAGGGCGACGAGCAATCCATGCGAATCTTGCCGTCCCAGTCCAGTGTCATGAAAGCGAAGGCCGGGTCCACGGTGGTGTTGACGATGTCGATGGCAAGCCCGTAGCGTTCGACGATCGCTTGCCAGTAGGCCACGCCGGCGCCGCCCAGCGGATCGGCGCCGATCCGCAGTTGGGCCTCGCGGATCGCGTCCATGTCTACCACTGCAGCCAGATCGTCGACGTAGTTGCCGACATAGTCATGGGCATGTGCGGCGCGGCGTGCCGCATCGATGGCCACTCGCTTTACAGACCTGAGATCCTCGGCCAGCAGCTGGTTGGCCCGGTCCTCGATCCAGCGGGTGATGTCGGTGTCGGCGGGGCCGCCGTGCGGCGGGTTGTACTTGAAGCCGCCGTCTTCCGGCGGATTGTGCGAGGGTGTGATCACGATGCCATCGGCCAGGCCAGTGCTGCGCCCGCGGTTGTAGCTCAGGATGGCATGGGAGATCGCCGGGGTAGGGGTGTAGCCGTCGTCCCGGTCTATCATGACCGTCACAGCGTTGGCTGCGAGCACTTCGAGGGTTGATATAAAAGCCGGTTCCGACAGCGCATGGGTGTCCCTGCCGAGAAAGAGCGGGCCGCTGATGCCATGGTTGCCGCGGTAATCGCAGATCGCCTGGGAGATCGCCAGTACATGCGCCTCGTTGAAAGTGCTGCGCAGCGCGGAGCCGCGGTGACCGCTGGTGCCGAAACTTACGCGTTGCGCGGGGTCGCTGGCGTCCGGCCTGAGCGCAAAATAGGTGTCACACAGCGTGCCGATATCGATGAGACATTCCGGGGGAGCGGGCTTGCCGGCCAGTGCATGGATAGACATGGATTCGCCTTATATTTTCTGGATATTGCCCGGCCTGAACTACTGCAACAGTTAGTTCAGCCGCTTGAAGTTGCCGGTGGTTTCTTCCCACGCGCGGGTGATGACGAACTCGCGGTCCATCGGCAGGGGAAATATCATCCACATCCTGCGGTACCCGGCGTCCGCCGTGAACTGGTCGGTTGCCAGGGTTTGCTCCAGGCTCCAGCCCCGGGTCTGTGCGGTGCGCCCGACCTCGGCCAGTTGGGCAATGACGGCCAGGAACTGGCGCAGGCCCGTGCGGTCGGACGTTTCCCCGTGGCCGGGAATCACCCGGGTGAATTCGAGGCGCAGCAGGTTCTCCAGGGTTGCGACCCATTGCTGGATGCTGCCGCCGGCCTCCAGGTCTATGTTGGGGTAATAGCGGTTGAACATCAGGTCGCCGGTGTGGAGCACGCCTTCATCCCTGAACAGGACGACGAGATCGCCGTCCGTGTGGCCGGCGCCGGGATGAATCAGGTCAATGGTTTTGCCACCCAGTTGCAGGGTCATGCGGTCGCTGAAGGTTTCGGTCGGCAGCAGCCGTGCCGCAGCGCCCCTCCAGTAGTCAGCGTCCAGGGTCTGGAGATGGGAGAGGGTGCGCTCGGTGGACAGGACCCGGGTGCCGGCTGCGAACGCCGGGTTGCCGTGGGTGTGATCGATATGGTAGTGGGTATTGATCAGCAGGATCACCTTGTTGCCGGTAAGTTCTTCGGCGAGCTCCCGGATACGCTCCCCCTGCATCTGCAGCATCTTGGTATCCACCACCACAGTCCCGGCATCGGTGCGCAGTACTGCGGTGTTACCTCCCAGCCCGCGCAGCACGAACAGGTCGTCGCTGAGCCGCTCGACCTCCAGGGTTCGCAACTGCAGCAACACATAAAGGCAAAACGCGATTACCAGGGCGACCACTGTAACCAGACCGGTTTGCCATTTCTTCATAGGTGATCTCTCTCATGGCGGCGAAGTATCAAACGGCCGCGCCGCAACTCTAACATGGCCATTTTGGCACAGTTGAGTATTTTTTAAAGGCGCCGGTTGCGCTCTGTGTTGGCCATGGGTATATGGAATTAAGTACACTGTAGGCCGGTTCAAAGTCGAAGGAATGTAACATGTTTGCAACACTGGAAGTGGCGGTCGATGGCCCCATCGGCTCCCTGTGGCTGAATCGCCCGCAGCGCCTCAATGCACTCTCGGGCGAGCTGCTGCGCGAACTCGCCGCCGCGGCGCGCTGGTTTGACAGCCAGGATGGAGTGCGGGTGGTTGTGGTCGGCGGTCGCGGTCGCGCTTTTTCCGCGGGCGCCGACCTCGACGGGTTCCCTGCCGCCGGGGATGCGGGTGTCAGGCAGGCGGCGGACCTGGGGCGACTCATGGCCGAGGCCGTCGAGGGGATGCGGGCGCTGACCATCGCGCGCATCCAGGGCTGGTGCGTGGGCGGTGGCCTGGTGCTGGCCGCGGCCTGCGACCTGCGTATTGCCGCCGCCAGCGCCCGTTTCTCGATTCCCGAGATCGACCTGGGTATCCCCCTGGCCTGGGGCGGTATCCCGCGCCTGGTGCGGGAGATCGGGCCAGCGCTGACCAAGGAACTGGTCATTACCTGCCGCGAATTCAGCCCGCAGGAGGCGCAGGCGGCCGGCTTCCTCAACCGGGTCGTAGCGGACGGCGAGTTGGACGCGGCGGTGCAGGCCCTGGCGGCGCAGGTGGCGGCCAAGCCGGCAATGCCGGTGGCGGCCACCAAGAGCCACGTCAACGCGGTCACCGCCCAGATGGTCGGCAGCATGCGCGCCTGGTCGGACGCGGACAGCCTCGTCGCAGGCCTGCTCGACCCCGAATGCGCCGCGGCGCGCGCGGCCTATGCCAGCGCCCGCGGTCGCAAGTGACAGCCCCCTGCGAGGTACAGTGATATGCCAGACCAACTGCCATCGACGACCGAAGTCGCCAGGCCCGTGGCCGGCGCCATGACCACCCTGGGCCGGACGCTCAGTTCAGTCATGGACGCGGGCCGCGAGATCCTCGCTCGCCAGCGCCGTGGCATAGTGCCTGTCGCCAACTCCGCCGCGGCGCTGATGGCGCTGTGCCGGGAGTTGATCGACCACCGGGGTGAGGCGTCGGGGCTGGCCCTGGCAGGTGAGATCATCGCCGGCTACCTGAGGCTGCCCGCCGCCGCCAGGCTGGAATTCTTTACCGGGCTGGCGCGCGAGTTCGGCGTGGATGCCGCCGCCATCGACGCCGCAGCCGCACGCTACCACGCAGAGCCGGACCTGGAGAACCTCTGGACCCTGACCCGGGCGGTGGAGGCGCCCCGGCAGAGGCTGTTCCGGCGCATCAACATGGCGCCGGAGGGCACCAGGACCCTGGTTGCGCTGCGCGGCCACCTGTTGCCCCTGCTGCAGGCCAACCCGCCGCTGCGCGCCATCGACTCCGACCTGCGCCACCTGTTCGTCTCCTGGTTCAACAAGGGCTTCCTGGAATTGCGCCGCATCGACTGGTCTTCGCCGGCCATGGTGCTCGAGAAAATCATCGATTACGAGGCGGTGCATGAGATCAATGGCTGGGATGATCTGCGCAGCCGCCTGGGGGATGATCGCCGCTGTTTCGCCTTCTTCCACCCGGCCCTTGCCAACGACCCCCTGGTCTTTGTCGAGATTGCCCTCACTGATGCGCTGCCGAGTGATCTCGCGCCGCTGCTGGTGCAACAGCGCCAGCCATTGCCGCCGAAGAAAATAAACACGGTGGTGTTCTACTCCATCAGCAACTGCCACCCCGGGCTTGCGGGTATTTCCTTCGGCAACTTCCTGATCAAGAACGTGGTGGAGGAATTGCGCAAGGAGATGCCGGGGCTGAAGACCTTCGTCACCCTGTCGCCCGTGCCGGGCTTTCGCCGCTGGCTGCAGGAGGCGGACCTGGGCGGCCTGGTGAATGCCGAACTGATCCCCCGGGTTAAACAGCCCTTGGGCCGGGTTGTGGAGCAACCGGTTTACGATGCCCTGCTCAAGCTCTGCGCGCACTACCTGCTGCGGGTGAAGTCAGGCGATGGCCCGATGGACCCGGTTGCGCGCTTTCACCTGGGCAATGGCGCCAGCCTGCACCGCATGCACGGCGGGGCCGATCTCTCGGTGAAGGGGCGGGAGCAGTCGGCGGGCATCATGGTGAACTACCTGTATAACCTCGCCAAAATCGAGGAAAACCACGAGGCCTTCTTCGACCAGGGCAAAATCGCCGTGTCGCGCACCATCAGCCGCTTGCTGGACTGAACCGCAAGGTAGTTGTCCCGCTCAGGCGGCCAGGGTTTTAGCGGAGCGACCGGCGGGGGGATTTGACGCCTTTTTTGCCTTCGCGGCTTTGCGCTTCTTCGCCGGCTGCCCGGGGCGGGGCGCTTTGCGAGTCTTCAGTCTGGCAACCGCTGCAACTGCCTCGTCCAGGCACTCACGCATGATTTCGGGGTCGGGCATCATCAGCCGGTCCGAGGTGAAGGTAAGGCCCACCGTGTCGGCATAGGTGCTCGCGCAGAACATCAGGCCGCAGCCGCTGTACAGGGGCGAAATGCTGGTGAAGCCGCGCACCCGGGCGCCCATCAGGTAGAGCGGGCGCTCGGCGCCCTTCAGCTCCGCCAGGCCCAGGTTGCCCGCTGACATCACCGTCCGGTTCAGGCTGTTTTTGCGGTTGGACCAGCGGCCCAGCCAGGACAGCAGCGGCGCGGGCACATTTTCATACAGCGAGCGCAGGCGGAAGCTGGTCAGTTCCGAGTTCTCGATGGACTGCAGTTCCCGATTGGCGGTAAAAATTGCCTGCAACCGGCCCACCGGGAAGCTGACGGGTGTGTGCAACTCGATCTGGTTGATGGCGATGCGATTGCCGATCAGGGCATGCGCGCCCGCGTTGCGCACATTCACTTCCAGCAGCGCCTGCAGGGACTGGTCGTGGAATTCCCCGTGCCGTGTCAGGTACAGCCGCATCGCCTCGCCGCAGACGGCCAGCATGGCGTGGGTCAGGGTGGCACCGGGAACCCGGCGCAGGTAGTTGTCGAATATCTCCCTCGGGTAGAACGCACCTTCGAATACGCGTGCCGGACTGAGCCTCTGGGCGAAGCGGCTCGGCTGCTCCCTGGCCGCGTCACCCTCCGCCATGTCCTGTGCCATGCGAATCGACAGGCGGGTGAGTATCTTGGAGAGGGTGCGGAAATTGCTGACTGACTTCAGCGTCAGGCGCAGCGAGCGCACGGAGTTGTTCAGCAGGCCCCGCAGCACCATTTCCAGCGGTTCCGGCGCCCGTCTGGGCAGGTGGGCGATATGCTGGGCCGATGATTCGTGCTGGCGCGTATTGGGCGCATGGGTGTGAGCCGATTGAAACAGTTCCTGGGCGGTGAATTCGTCCATGGCACAGTGGTGCACCTTGAAATAGATCGCAAAGCTGTTGGGCGGCATGCCCTCCACATGGTGCAGGCCCTCGATCACATACAACTCCCAGAGGGGGCGGCTCATGTCCAGGGGGCGGGAGTGGAGGCGGGATATCTGGATGCAGAACTGCCGCCAGTCCCCGGGCTGGGGC
>CAYTDW010000198.1:0-5724 GCA_964436585.1 uncultured Halioglobus sp.
GGTGGTGTGGGAGGACGGCGGGAGCAATCCCGCCTCCTACCCGATCGCAGCAGCCGGGTTTGTTGACGGAGCTGCGGCCGTTTCGGGGGGCGTCTCCCCACCCGGACCGACTGGGGTAAGGACTTAGACCTTTACGCCAGCAGCTTCTTCACGTCCTTCTCAATCGCCTCGGGCTTGTCGGTCGGTGCGTAGCGTTTGACGACATGGCCATCGGCGTCGATCAGGAACTTGGTGAAATTCCACTTGATGCCTTCGGTACCGAGGGCGCCAGGGGCTTCTTTCTTGAGAAACTTGTAGAGGGGGTCGGCACCGCTGCCGTTGACCTCGATCTTGCCGAACATGGGGAAACTGACGCCGTAGTTGAGCTGGCAGAATTCCATGATCTCGTCGTTGCTGCCCGGATCCTGCTTGCCGAACTGGTTGCAGGGGAAACCCAGGATTTCAAAGCCCTTGCCTTTGTACTTCTCGTACATGGCCTCGAGGCCGGCGAACTGGGGCGTGAAGCCGCACTTGGAGGCGGTATTCACCACCAGCAGTACCCTGCCCTTGTAGTCGCCGAGAGATTTTTTCTTGCCGCCGGGTGTTGTGCAGCTGAAGTCGTGGACGGTTTTGGCCATGTCGGGGTTCCTGAGTGAAAAGTTGCGGGGTGCCTTACAAAGTAGCACAGGGCAGGGATACGGGGGGCGCGTGCATCCGGATCATCGGGACCGGGGTTGCGCCCCGTCGGCCCTGCCTGCCCTCAGGCGGGCTGGGCCTGTAACTGCAGCTGCTGCATCAGCAGGCCCAGGCGCTTGCGCTGCATCTTGAGCGAATATTCCAGCTCCCTGAGCCGGGTGCGCAGGGCGGCCCGTTCCCATTGTTGTTGCAGCCGGAGCTTTTTCTCCTCCAGTACGCCGCCAAGCTGCTCCTTTTTGCGCTCGTAGCGCTCGGACTGGAGGGCGGTCCACTGGTTGATTGACTCGGTGAACTCCTGGTACTCGCGCTCCAGCATAGTACGCAGGGACTCGCTGTCCCGGGCCCGTTCCAGTTTTGCCCTGGCCCGCTCGAACTCGGTGTCCAGCAGGGCCCGCTGGATCCTGAAGTCGGGTATGCGGTTGAGATTGTGGGCCAGGCCGAGGTGCGCGCAGGCGCTGATCATCCACTTGGTGGGATCCCACTGCCACCAGCGCACGCCGTTGCGGTAGTCCGCCTGGAAAATGTGGTGAAAGTTGTGATACCCCTCGCCATAGGTGAGGAAGGCCAGAAAACCATTGTCCCGGGCGCTATTGGACTCGGTGTAAGGCCGTGAGCCCCAGAAGTGGGCGAGCGAGTTGATGAAAAAGGTCACATGGTGGTTGACCACCAGGCGCAACAGACCCACCAGCAACAGGGTGCCGATGACGTCGCCAAGCCACACCCCCAGCAGCAGGGGCAGGACCAGGTTCATGCACACGGTGAGGGCGACATAGTGCCGGTGCTGCCACATGACGACCGGGTCCCGTTGCAGGTCCCTGGCATTGCTGAAGTCCGATGCATTGCTGCGATACTCCCGCAGCATCCAGCCCATGTGGCTGAACCAGAGTCCCCGCCCCGCGGAATAGGGGTCGAGTTCGTTGTCGTCCACATGGCGATGGTGGCGGCGGTGATCGGATGCCCACTCCAGGATACTGTTCTGCAGGGCGCCCGCGCCCCAGAAGGCAAACAGCCACTTGAGCGCCGGGCTGGCCTCATAGGCCTTGTGCGCCCACAGCCTGTGGTAGCCACCGGTGATCGACATGCCATTGAGGTACAGGAACGCCAGGGCCCACAGCCACTGCGCGGTCTCAAAGCCGCGGTAGACACCCCAGGCGGGTACCAGCAACAGTGCCGCCAGCGGCAGGGCCACAAAAATAGCGACGTTGATCCGGATCAGTGGCGGTTTGGGGCTGCGCTTGGTCATCAAGGTAACCGGTCCTCGGCAATAGTGCGGGTGCCTATACTAGCTGTTGGCACCGGAAATGTCTTTCTGCCCGGTTATAGACGGCAGATGCGGTGGCTGGTTCCATGGCTGCAGCCCGGGACCGGGTTACAGCTGCTCCAGGTAGGAGCGGTACTCGAGGGTGGTGATGCGCCGGCGGAACTCGGCAATCTCCTGTTCTTTGGTCAGGGTGAATATGCGCTGGAACTCCGGGCCCATGGCCTTGCGGATAAAGTCGGAATCACTGAAGAGCCTCACCGCCTCGGGCATATACACTGGCAGCAGCTTCTTCTCCTTGGCGTAGCCATCCCCGGTAACGGGCTTGCCCGGCGACAGGTTGGCCAGGATACCTTCACGCATGGCCGAGAGCAGAACGGCAAACAACAGGTAGGGATTGGCATCGGCGCCGGCGACCCGGTGCTCGAGACGCCGCGCGTTGTTGCTGCCCGCCGGTACGCGCACCGCCACGGTGCGGTTTTCATAGCCCCAGCTGGGGAAGGTGGGGGCGTGGCAACCGGGCTGGAAACGGCGGTAGGCGTTGTAGCTGGGGGCAAAAATGGCGACCGACTCCGCCATGTGTTGCAGGCAGCCGCCGATGGCGTTGTGCAGCAGCGGCGTGCCCAACTCGGTGCCATCGTCGAAAATATTGATCCCTTTCTCGTCCAGCACGCTGCAGTGCACATGCATACCGTTGCCGGCCTCGTCCTCGAAGGGTTTGGGCATAAAGCTGGCGATCAGGCCGTGCTTGCGCGCCACGCCCTTGATCAGGCGCTTCATCATAATAATCTGTTTGGCGGCCAGCACCGGGTTGTCGACGTGATGCATATTGATTTCGTACTGGGAGGGCGCTGACTCTTTTACCACCCCGTCATAGGGCAGGTCCTGCATTTCGCAGGCCAGGCGCAGGTCCTCCAGCATGGCCTGGTTGTGGTTGAGTACATCCAGGCCGTAAGTATTGCCACCCACCGGGGAGTTGCCGGGAAGTGAGGGACAGGTATGCCCGGGCTGTGAGTCGTCCCAGCGCACCAGGCTGAATTCCAGCTCCGCCGCCACCACGGGTCGCCAGCCGGCCTCCTGGTAGAGGCTAAGCACCTGCTTGAGCACATGGCGCGGGTCACCCATATAGGGCGAGCCGTCGTCGTTGAACATGGAGAGCATGACCTGGCCGTGCTGGCCCTGGGGCGACCAGGGCGTGGGCAGCAGGGACCCCTCCACCGGCCGGCAGATGCCGTCGGCATCACCCGTGGCGAATACCAGCGACTGTACGTCCCGGCCCCATATATCCAGGCTCAGGGCGGTCTTGGGAAGCTTGAGTTCGCCCTCGAAGATACTGCCGAGCTTGTGCCGCGGCAGCCATTTACCGCGCATGATGCCATTGCAGTCGGGAAGGAGCACCTCGATTGTGGTGATCTCCGGATGAGCTCGCAAGAACCAGTCGGCTTCCAGCGACATTGTGTCACCGCTTGTTTATCGGTCAGTGCGCACTATCCCCGCATCGCCGCTATCGCTCAATGCCCTAGTTTGGGCAGCATTTTCGCGGTTGTTCGCCTATTTTCGGCCGATTCAGGGCTTCCATGTCCGGGCAACCGGTGCAGCGAAATCTAGCGAGGCGACATGTAGATGCTGAGCGGGTCGCCGCCGCCCGCCTTGCCGAGGCAGGACAGGGAGTTGATGAACAGGGAAAACAGGTCGGTCTGGGAGCTCACATCCAGCTTGCGGTAGATGCTCTTGCGATGGCGTCGTACGGTCTCCACGGCGATGCCGAGGCGCTGGGCGGACACATCGGTGCCATAGCCGCGCAACATGAGTTCCAGCACGCCCTTTTCCCGGGGCGACAGGATCGACTCACCGAATTTGCGGAAAGCCAGATCGATCTGGTGGTCGATACCGGGCTGGATCAGGTGAGTCACTGCAAAATTTTCCTGCTCGCTGTGGCATTTGAGCAGCTCCGATACCGGCTCCGCCAGCAGGTAGAGGGTTTCGTATTCCGCATCGGTGAACTCGCCGTGTTGCGGCAGTCGCATCATATCGAGGTTGATGACGCTGCCGCCGCTCAACTTGGCGATATAGGCGGCCTCGTCCACCGTACCCGTATCCCCGTAATAGCCGCGGTAGTAGTCTGACTGCTGCAGCTTGCCGAGCGTGATACGCGACATCCGGTACAGCTTCGAGCGCGGGTGATCCATGGACGTGCGATAGAAGGGATCCTCGCTGTAGGGGCCCTCCATGTACTGGTCCACCTGGCTGGCGTAGGCGTGATCCGGGATCTCGTGGTACAGCACCCTGGGCGGCAGCTCCCGGTGAAATAACCACACCTGCGGGTAATCAAACCTGACCTGACCCTGGATCGCCTCGATCAGGGTGGGGAAGAACAGGTCCTTGCCGAGGGCTGCAATCGCCCTGGAGATATCCCGATTCCATTTACTTATTTTCTGTAGATCGGTCATTTACCTGTGTCGGAAGCTGCCCTGTGCTCCGGGGAGTCATATTGGTGGGGCACAAAACCAATGTCAAACCACCCGGTACAAATTAATGTGCGCCTGACAGCCTCGCCATGAGGAAGTCCATTATGTCGCCCCGCGGGATGAGTTGGGAGTCGGCGTCCCTGCGACCTTTGTACTCGATATTGTTGTCGGCGAGTGCGCGATCACCCAGCACGACGCGGTGGGGAATGCCGATCAGCTCCATGTCGGCAAACTTGACCCCCGGCCGCTCGTTGCGGTCGTCCATGAGGACATCGACGCCGGCAGCGCACAGCGCCTGGTACAACTCCTCGGCGCATTGGGTCACCTCGGGTGACTTGTGCATATTCAGGGGAATGATGGCGAGCTGGAAGGGCGCTATGCTGGCAGGCCAAATAATGCCGCTCTGGTCGTGATTCTGCTCGATGGCCGCCGCCACGATACGACTGATGCCGATGCCGTAACAGCCCATGATCATGGTCACGTTCCTGCCACCCTCATCGAGAACCCTGGCGGACATGGCCTCGCTGTACTTGGTGCCCAGCTGGAAAATATGCCCGACCTCGATCCCGCGCTTGATCTGGAGTGTGCCGGTGCCGTCCGGGCTCGGGTCGCCCTGTACCACTTTGCGCAGGTCTTCCACCCGCTCCAGTGGGCAGTCGCGCTCCCAGTTTGCGCCCGTAAAGTGGAAGCCGTCGCGGTTGGCGCCGCAGCAGAAATCCGCCAGGCAGGCGGCACTGCGATCAACGATCAACTTGATACCCAGCCCGACCGGGCCGAGTGAGCCGAAGCCGGCATTGCAGGCGGCTCGCACTTCCTCTTCACTGGCCATGCGCAGGGGTGAGGCGATGCCGGGGAGTTTCTCGGCCTTGATCGGATTCAGCTGGTGGTCGCCGCGCAGTACCAGCGCCGCCAGTTCTCCTTCGGTATCGGCAGCCACCAGCAGAGTTTTCACCGTGTTGGCCGGGTCCACCGCGAGGAAAGCGGCGAGCTCCGCGATCGATGCGACTCCCGGGGTGGCGACTTCTGTCAGCGCGGCGCCCGGGGCGGGGCGATCGCCCCGGTGCGCCAGGGCCTCCGCCATCTCGACGTTGGCGGCGTAACTGCCCGAATCGCTGAAGGCGATATCGTCCTCGCCGCTATCGGCCAGGACGTGGAATTCGTGGGAGGCGCTGCCGCCAATGCTGCCCGTGTCGGCAATGACGGGGCGGAACTCGAGGCCAAGCCGGCTGAAGATATTGCTATAGGTCTGGTGCATCACCTGGTAGGTCTGTTCCAGTGAAGCCTGGCTGGCATGGAACGAATAGGCGTCCTTCATCAGGAATT
>CAYTDW010000199.1:0-5722 GCA_964436585.1 uncultured Halioglobus sp.
GATCAGCGGTTCGATACGAAAGACGGGCACCACCTCGACCGGCAGTTCCGCCTCGACCGCGGCCACGTCGAGGATCGGCAGCGGCACGCCGAAATCGGCCACCAGCGCGGTCAACCCGGCGTCGGCATAGAGGCGGCGCACGTAGTCGGTGTACAGCAGGAGATTGTCGCCACTGGCGCAGAACAGTTGCCCGTGCGCGCCCGAGTCGTTGATATTGCCCACCGCCAGCGGGTCCCGGGTGAGGCGCACCACCATGTCATCGTCTTTTTCCCAGGGGGGCATGGTGACCGAGGAGGACAGGCCGTTGTCGATAAACCATTGCGCCATGGCGTCGGAGGCGGGCAGCCCCAGCCTGGCCGCGTAGTCGCCCAGGGTGGTGACCGGGTCGGCGCCGTTCTCGGAGTTGTCCAGCATGATGGCCTCGGGCCGGCGAAAGAAGCCGGTCTCCAGCGAGTCATGGGCCCAGGAGTGGCGGGCCCGCCGGCGCCAGTCCGGGTCCGCCAGCAGCGCCAGCTTCGCCGCATCGCTGTCGGCGGTGACAACCTCGTGCCAGACATAGTCATTCGACTGGGCGAACAGCAGGGACTGGCGGATGCTGGCGGTGACAGTGATGGGCACATGGGCATAGCCGGTCCAAAAGTCGCGCCCCTCCCTGGCGAAGCGCTCGTGCAACTCCAGGATGGGTTGCTGGATGCCGTAGTCCTTCTGCCACTGCAGGGTGGGCACGCCCGCCCATTGCACCCGCACCGCCAGGCCCTCGGTGAGACGGGCGATGCGCTCCATGGACGCGGCGGCCGTAAAGCGCATCAGGCTGTCGACGATCACCTGGGTGGTAGCGCGGGGGTAGTTGGCCATCACCCTGAACAGGGCGCCCAGTTCGGCGTCGTCGGCCACCATGGAGGGCACCGGTCGGTCGCTGCCGTCGTGATCCAGCAGGTTGGTGGAGAGCCCCAGCGCCCCGGCATCCAGCGCATCCACCAGCAGCGCGGTGATCTGGCCGATTTCGGCGGGCGTGGCTGCGCGTTCCCAGGCTTCCATTCCCATTACAGCCAGGCGCAGGGCGATGTGGCCGACAAAGGCCCCGTAGTTGGCGGTCACCCGGGTATTGGCGACCATCGACTGCTGGTACTGCGACCAGGTCCGCCAGTCCCAGGGCAGCTTGTCCAGGAACGCCGACTCGGGAATGTCCTCGAAGAAGGAGAAGATCTTCACCACTTCCCGCCGCACGGCGGGATCAGCGTGCAGGGGTGCGAGGGCAAAGCCGCAATTGCCCATGACCACGGTGCTGACACCGCAGCCCGGCAGCGGGTTCAGATCGGGCTGCCACCACATGGTCCCATCGAAATGGGTATGGCTCTCTATCAGCCCCGGAGTGACATAACAGCCGGCGGCGTCCACCAGGGCCTCGCCACTGCCGGCAGCCAGCGCCGGCGCCAGTGCGGTGATCAACCCGTCCTGCACCCGCAGATCGGCCCTGAATGGCGCGCTACCGGTGCCGTCGACGACCGTGCCGCCCCTGATGAGATAGCTGTTTACCGGTTGATCCATCGGACTGTCCCTCCCTGTTCTGAATGCGAGCGGCCGTGAATGGCGCAGCGAACCAGTCAAGCAACTCGGGCCGGGCCGCGCAAGCGCCGCGCGGCGGTGCGGGTTCAGTTTCATGTACCAGCCACCACGGCCTGCCCCGATCTTTAGTGCTGCGCCGGAATTCAGTAGACTGCCCCCCTCAAACGCGCGGCCGGCGCGGGGCGCGACAAGCAAGGGGTAATGCGGTGACAGTAAACCAGGGGCTGGTGTTGGACGGAACAGAGGCGCGCACCGCGCGGATTGTGTGCAAGTTTGGCGGTTCCAGCCTCGCCAGCCCGGAGCAGTTGCGCAAGGTGCGGGCCATTGTCGATGCCGATGCACGCAGGCTGATCATCGTGCCGTCCGCGCCGGGCAAGCGCGATGCGAAGGATACCAAGGTCACGGACCTGCTCTACCTGTGCCAGCATGCGGCCAGCGTCGGCGCCGATTTTTCCGCCTCCTTCGCCCGGGTCGCCGAGCGCTTTACCGGTATCGAGCGGGAGCTGGGCATCGCGCCCATGATCGCGGTACACCTGGAGCGGTTTCGGGAGGCGCTGGGCCAGGGCGTAACCGCGGATTACGCGGCCTCCCGCGGAGAGCATTTCAGCGGGCTGTTGCTCGCCGCCTGGCTGGGCGCCGAGTTCGTTGAGCCCGCTGACTGCATCGTGATCGGCGCCAACGGCCTGGTGGACCCGCAGACCTGGGAATTGCTCGGTGCGCGCCTCGCCGACACCGGCAAGCGCTATGTGATACCCGGCTTTTACGGCAGGGACGCCGAGGGCCGGGTTCGTACCTTCTCCCGCGGCGGCTCCGACGTGAGCGGCGCGGTGGCCGCCCGGGCCGCCAATGCCATGCTGTACGAAAACTGGACCGATGTGTCAGGCCTGCTGATGGCGGATCCACGGATAGTCGACAACCCGCGGCCCATGGAGGAGGTGACTTACGCGGAGATCCGCGAACTGTCCTACATGGGCGCCAGTGTGCTGCACGATGAGGCCATGGCGCCGGTGCGGGAAGTGGGCATACCCGTCAATATCCGCAACACCAACGCGCCCTCGCACCCGGGCACCCGTATCGTCTCCAGGCTCTCCCCGGAAGTGGTAGCCAGCACCCAGATTGCCGGCGTGGCCGGCAAGACCAGCTTCGCCATGATTACCATCGGCAAGAACCTGATGAACCGGGAAGTGGGCTTTGTCTACCGCCTGCTCGGGGTACTCGAGCACAACGGCATTCCCTTCGAGCACTGCCCCTCCAGTATCGATAGCGTCAGCGTGATCGTGGAGTCCAGCTGGCTGGAAGGTCGCACCGAACAGGTGCTGGAGGAAATCCGCCGCACCATGGAACCGGACGAGCTGGATTTCGTGCCCGGCATCGCCCTGATCGCAATTGTGGGCGAGGAAATGGCCCGCACCCCCGGTCTCGCGGCCCGGGTCTTTACCGCGCTGGCGGCAGCAGGCGTCAACGTGCGCCTGATCAACCAGGGCGCCTCGGAGCTGAACATCATCGTCGGCGTGGCGCCTGAGGACTACCCCCGGGCGGTGCGCTCGATTTATGGCGCTTTCGTAGTTTAGAGGCAGGAGTTCCGCTCTTTCCCGGCGCCGGCCATAGCCTCCGCTCAGCTCTCCACGAACAGCGAATCGAGCGCGCCGAAGCCGCTGTGAACGCCGCCTTCGGTTACTTCCGGGGGCTTCGAGCGGACCAGGTAGCCGACCTGGCCGGGCTGCCCATTGCCGGTCGGAAGGGCCTGGTCTGCCAGGTGAATCGTAAACAGTCCCACCTCGCTCACCAGTCGCTCGACGCGCTGCGCCTTGCCTGCGCGAATCACCAGGGTAGGCCGGGCTCTCCCCGCCGGGCGCAGGCGCCGCATCAGCAGCCAGGCGGGATGGTCTGCCGGGGTCATTGTGCCCAGGCGGTCGATGATGTCGCGGTCAAACAGGCAGTGACCCCCACCCTCGCCCTGGTTCTTGAGCACCCAGTCGGCGCTGCCGGCCTCCGCCAGCAGGCGCTCCGCACTGTCGGCATCTACCGCTCGCATCGGGGCGAAAACCGCCGTCAACAGGTCCTGCTCCCGCCGGTTGAAGCCGAGTTCAGCCAGCAGGGCGGCGCCCGCAGTGGCCAGGTGAAGTTGCATGCGCTTGCTGGTAGCCAACTGCTGCGCGACGGTGGCGTTGACCGCCACGCGGTGGCGCTCGATGAACATGCGCGTGGCGCAAATGGCATCACAGCAGCGCCGGGTATCCAGGTCGGTGGCGACGTAATCCTGGTACTGGTAGCCGGCCCGCAGGTACACAACATGAATCGTGCCGCAGCCGGCCAGTTGCAGTGACTGCCCGGGCCCGGTCGACAGTTGCTCGTGCAGTTGGCGGAAGGTGCGGCGGTAGGTGCGCAGGCCGAGCCCCTGCAGTTGGCCTTCCAGCAAGCGCTGGTCAAACAGGTTGTCCTCATCTTCCTGCGCGACCATCAGGAACCCCGGATCGACCGGCCCCGTGCCGAGTTCGCGCGCCAGTTGCCGGGCGGCGGCCGCCATGGCCTCCGCCAGTCGGGCGGTCGCCGGGTTCGGCAGCAGCGCACCGGGCGCGGCGGTGTGGTAGCGGGTAAACTCCGCGGGCCAGCGCCTGGCGATGTAGCGGTGCAGCAGGTGCGCCCGCTCGCCGAAGGGCGCCATGCCCGCGGCGATACTGTTGCACTCCACCAGGCGCGCGCCGTCCCGCGCATCCACCATGAAGTCGCTGCGTTGCGACAACAGGGGCAGCCGCGGCAAGTCGTGGCCCCCTGCGTGCAGTTCCCTGTGCATGGCGAGCATTTCGGCAAAGAAAACGTCACCGCTGGCCAGTGGGCCGTGCACCGCCTGGATCATCTCGTCGCGGCCGGCCAGTGCCTGGGTCAGCCGGCCCAACAGTGGGGCGACAGTTTCCATCTGCTGCAGCACATCCGCTGCAATCGATGCCGGGGAGAAGGTGAAGGGCACCTGGCGCGCCCGCCCCGGGCCGTCGAGAAAACACAGGTTCAGCTGCAGGGCCTCGGCCACCACATCGTCGATAATCGGGCTGGCGATTACATCGGGCAAGGGATTGCGATCTCGCTAGACGTTCAACAGCAGGTGCTCGCGTTCCCAGGGGCTGATTTCCCGGTGGAACTGGCGCATTTCCTCGCGCTTGACCTCGCTGTAAACCATGCAGAAATCCAGCCCCAGCACCCGGTGCACCGGTTCGGCCTGTTCAAACAAGGTCAGGGCCTCGTCAATCGTGGTTGGGATCGGGTAGTCGCCATCCTCAACCTCGCCGGCGGCAGGCTCACCCGGCCTGGCCTGTTCGAGCATGCCCAGGTAGCCACAGGCGAGGCTCGCCGCGATGGCGAGGTAGGGGTTGCAGTCCACGCCCACCACCCGGTTTTCCAGGCGCCGATCCTGCGGGCCACAGTTGGGCACCCGCAGGCCGGTGGCGCGGTTGTCATAACCCCAGGAGAAATTGGTCGGGGCGCTGGAGTTGGTGCTGGTTTCGAAACGCCGATAACTGTTGACGTAGGGCGCCAGCAGCGGCAGGGCCTGCGGCAGGTACTTCTGGCAGCCGCCGATGTAATGCATGAAGCGCCTGCTGGGCTTTCCCTGCCTGTTGCTGAAAATGTTGTTGCCGCTGGCCAGGTCGATCACGCTCTGGTGTATGTGCATGGCCGAGCCGGGTTGGTCGCGCATCGGCTTGGCCATGAAAGTGGCAAACATGCCGTGGTTCAGCGCCGCCTCGCGGATGATGCGCTTGAAGTAGAACACCTGGTCGGCAAGCAGGATCGGGTCGCCGTGGGTCAGGTTGATCTCCACCTGGCCGGCGCCGTCCTCCTGGATCACGGTATCGATGGTCAGCCCGGCACTTTGGGCGTAGCGGTAGATGGTGTCGATTACCGGGCCGTATTCATCCACCGCGGACATGGAATAGGACTGGTTGGCCGTGCCCCGGCGCCCCGTGCGGCCGATCGGCGGCTCGATCGGTTCGTTCGGATCCAGGTTGGGCCGGGTCAGGTAGAACTCCAGCTCCGGGGCCACCACCGGTTTCCATCCCTGTTGCGCATAGAGATTCACCAGGCGCTTCAGGACATTGCGCGGCGCAACGCTGACCGGGCTGCCGTCGCGATTGTACAGGTCGTGGATCACCTGCAGGGTGGG
>CAYTDW010000200.1:0-5687 GCA_964436585.1 uncultured Halioglobus sp.
AATCTTACAGGCTTCCGGCTCGTCACCACTGGTAGAAAATTTGAGTGCAAAAGCGCCGGGCGCAGTCGATTGTGGGACCGTCAATCCCGAAACCGGGGGCTCGATTACGCAACCGTTTGCACCGGTGATGGTCACGGGACTGCTTGAAGAAGGCCTGTTGTTGTAGATATCTGAGATATAGGCGGTGTACTCTCCACCGTTCCAGCTGGTACCGGTCGCCCGATTCCTGCCCTGGTAGAGCTCCACGGCCAGGTCGTCAAGTTCATCGCCGTACAGGATCAGCACCGTCGAACCGCGGACATTGACCAGATCGCGACTGCACCAGACCCCATCGCCTTCGGGGGGACAGAGCTTGCCGTTGTAAACAGCGGGGTTGTTGTTTTTGTCATAGATTCCATTACTGTTGAAATCGACGAAGATTTCCTCCTGCCCCGCTATGCATTGGGGAGTATCAGCGCCAGCACCCTTGCAGGCGTCGGTAGCAGGATTGAAAATGCCATCCTCATTGTTGTCGAGGAAGGCCTCGGGCAGGTTGGT
Organism: uncultured Halioglobus sp.; assembly: GCA_964436585.1. Lineage (GTDB taxonomy): Bacteria > Pseudomonadota > Gammaproteobacteria > Pseudomonadales > Halieaceae > JARRPM01. The sequence continues at coordinate 538 of CAYTDW010000200.1, forward strand.
AAACAGATCTTTCTCGGCTTCATCCATGATGCCGTTGCCGTTCCTATCGATAAAGGACTCTTCGCCAATCGCTGTCACCAGGATTACGGAGCGACCGCCACGGGTGAATCCCAGGTCGTCCGGACAAGGCCCGCTGAAGTAGTTAAGGCTCGGGCATTTGTTGCCAGGGGTGTAAATGGTCCTGATGAATTCATCGCCTGTAAGATCCGGGAATCTTGGGTTTTGGCTGGTCCAGGTAACGCTGCAGGTTCCGTCTGTGGTGGTACATCCTGGCTCAATGGCGCCGAATTGCGTGGTAAATACCGCCGCAGTGCCGTCGGGTACCGGGTTATTGAACTTATCGGCCATGCGTACGACGATGGTTTTCTCTATGTCATCCGTTGTCATGCCGCCTACAACATCGAAATCGCCGAGAACCGAGACGCTGAACGAGTTCTGGTCGGGCAGGCCCGTGCTGACTGTCAGGATGTCGGAAACGCTGGATACCTCCTGGCCGCCGGCATCCCCGGCGGGCGCAGTGGCGATGACCCGCACCGCGGTGGGGATGTCACCGGAGAACACGTTGACCGAGACCAGGCCCTCGCTGCTGCTGACCGCGGAATCCGGGGACAGCGACAGGCCGCCCACGTAAGTGGTCAGGGCGAAATTTACCTTGATGCCGCCGATGGGGGAGTTATTGCTGTCCACCACCCGGAAGGTCACCGTGGAGGATTCGGACCGGTCCCCGCCGCCGCCACCGGTGCCGCGCAGCACGATGGTGTCGGGCACTGCATCGACAAAGGTAAAGCCATTGGCCTGGGGTGGGGCGATGGAGAGGGTAGCGAACGCCTGGGCGGTAGAGCCTTCCAGGCTGGCGGTTATCTGGTCGGTGCCCGAACAGCCCGAAGCCCGGTAGGACGTGCTCACCTTGCCATCGCCGGAGGTGATCGGGCTGACCGGGTCGAGTACCGCCTGGCCGGCTGCGATACAACCGCTGCTGAAAGCGACCGTCTCCGCGCTGCTGGCCAGGTTGCCATTCTCGTCAAGGATCACCAGGGATAACTGGGCCAGGGCCTGTGAGCCGAGTACCCCGTCGGGTTCGATGCCGATCTCGCTCTCGATGAATTGGCCATCGGCGTCGAGATAGCCCAGGCGCAGGCCACTGGCGCCCACCTGGAAGGTGACAGTCGCTGTCACCGTACCGGCGGGGCTCTGGGCGCTGAGGGTGACGGTGCCGGCACCCTTGGTGGGACCCGCTTCCACCCGGAAGGTGGCAACGCCCGAACTGTCGGACAGTGCCGTGCCGGATGCCGGGGAAATCACAGCCACGTCGGTCACGGCGGTCACCACGACATCCGCGACAGGTGCGCCGTTCCTGCCATTCTTGGTTACGATGACCCTGAGCGTGGCCGGGGAGGCGGAAGTGACTTCACTGGTCACGTTACCGTTGGCGTCGAGCAGGGTCGGCGCCAGGAAATAGGTGGTGGGACCGCCGTCCGGGTCATAAAAACCGCCGCCACCGCCACCGCCGCCGCCCCCGCAGGCCGTCATCGTGAGCAGTAATACGGCGGCCACCAACAGACGGCCAGAGAGTGTGGCGAACCGAGTAATCATCTTTATCCCCTTTTGCCCGCTATATCGCGCGCTTTTTTATGATCCATTGCACCCTGATTCTGGCGAGTTGGGCCAGAGAGTCAACAATTCAATCGACTTTTTACAGGTTAGCACGCCGCATGTCAAAAACTCGATTAATAACAGGGTGATACACCTCATTTGTGATTTTCTACACAAAGTATTTTGACGACCTCCCACCGGGTGCTTACTGCACAGGCATAATTTCGCGATATGTTATTCCTGGAAGCTATATCAACGCGACCGAGCTTGCCGATTTTTCGCCGATCCCGGTCCGGGCATGGCGGAAGGTAGTGTTATTGCCGCTGCCGTGACAGCTGATACCATGCGCGCCATGGAAGGAAACCTGCCAACCGGGACCCGCCTCTCGGTGTCGATCGTTCTGCATCACAGCTCCCTGGAGATGCTGGAGAGGGTATTGCGCAGTTTGCAGCGCGCGTCCGGGGTTGCCCATGAAGCGTCCCGGGTAGATCGGGTGCAGGTGGAGATATTGGACAATTCATCCGACCCTGACTTTCGCCAGCGCGCCGCCGGCACCATCGCCGCCTGGCCAGCAGATGATTTTTTCAGCGTGGTGTACCGGGGCCTGCCGGACAACCGCGGCTTCGGCGCCGGGCACAATGTGGCTATCCAGCACCTGCAGAGCGATTACCACCTGGTGTTGAACCCTGATGCCGAACTGGCCGAGGACGCGCTGCTAACCGGGCTCTCCTGTATGCAGGAGGACCAGAGTATCGTGCTGCTCAGTCCCAGGGTGCGGGGAGAGGACGGCACCCAGGAGTTCCTGTGCAAGCGCTACCCGTCGTTTTTCGTGCTGCTCCTGCGCCCGTTCGCGCCGCGGTGGATACGGCGCCTGTTTCGCCGGCGCCTCAATCGTTATGAGATGCGCGACCTGTGCAGCGGTAGCCAGGAAGCCGATATTCTGTTGGCCAGTGGCTGTTTCATGCTGGTTCGCACCCACGCGCTGCAAACGGTAGGGGGCTTCAGCGACAGGTACTTCCTCTATTTCGAGGATTTCGACCTGTCGATCCGGCTCGGCAGCCAGGGGCGGCTGGTTTTCAACCCCGCTATCCAGATCGTGCACCACGGAGGTTACGCCGCGAAGAAGGGGATTCAGCATGTGAAGTACTTCATTCGCTCCGGGATCACGTTTTTCCGGCAACACGGCTGGCGCTGGGTCTGAGGCCTTCGCGTCGGTTAAATCGCGAATGGGCACTGGCGGGCCATTGAAACTGGTAGACTTGCACGGAAGGTTTTGGCAGGGGATCACTCAGGTGAATGAAATGCGACGCTCGGTATACCTGCAGGCGATGGGTGTAGACAGCTATGTTTCCCGGCGCCAGTTACCCGGCGCCGCTGCAACCCGGCGCCTGACTATCCTGCGCGCTGCTCCTTCGCCGGCGGCACCGACCGCAGCCCCCCCCCGGGTGGACGCCGGGTCCATGGGACGGCCGGCAGCGCCGGTGGAGATTCCACACCTGGATGGCGGCAAACCCGCGCCGGCCCCGGCCGCTGCGGCAGCCCGGCCCGCCCCGGGAGAGCCAGCTCCCCGGTTCAGCCTTGCGGCAATCAGCTGCGGCGGCTGGCTGTGGCTTGAAGAGCTGGACTGCCCCTTGTCACCACAGCAGTCGCAACTGGTCCAGGCCATGGCTGAGGCTCTGGGGACGGTTTTCGGCAACGATACCTCCGACCCTGGTGGTCGGGGTCCGACCAGGGCCGCCGCCAGCCAGTTCGACTGGCCCATGCACTCCAACCGGCAGCTGGAGCAGGGGGAGGAGGCCGCTCGGGCGGGCCTGGCAGCCTTCATCCAGCGCAAATTGGAAGATTGCAAGGGCCTGGTCCTGTTGGGGCGTGCCTGTGAGGAGCGGGTCCCGCTGGGGCAGCTGGCCTGCTCCCGGGTTGCGCGCACCGCCAGTACCGCCGATATGCTGCGCAACCCCCTGCTCAAAAAGCAGGTGTGGCGGGACCTGCGATCGCTGTTTCCGTCCGCGTGAGCCGGCACCGGGTGCCCGGGGCGGTGCACCAGGCCCAGCCCGGCGATGCCGCTGCGCTGGCGCTGCTGGATAAGCTGGTCAACCCGAGTCCCTGGACTGAAAGCCAGTTCGCCGGCGCCTGTGCCGCGCAGCCGGAAGGTGCACAGAGTGCCCTCGTGGTTCGTGACAAGGAGCAGCTGCTGGGATTTGTGGTTTATTCCCGCGTGCTCGATGAGGTCTCTGTCCACAATATCGCGGTCCACCCGTCGGCGCAGGGCAGGGGCCTGGGCAAGGCGTTGCTGGCAGCTGCGCTGGTCGAAGCCGGCCGCGACGGCGCCCTGCGCTGCTACCTCGAAGTGCGCGCTTCCAACGCAGCGGCCCGCAGGCTTTACGAAAAGCTGGGATTCCAGCTTGATGGTATACGCAAAAACTACTATTCGACCGCGGTGGGCAGGGAAGACGCATTGCTGATGTCCCTGCAGTTGGCGGAGCAGGAGAGCTGAGATGAATGTGCTGGAAACCGAGTGGTGGACGATGGCCCTGCCTCCGGAGTGGTGGGCGGAGTCGGAGGAGGAAAGCATCCTGGTGGGCGACCGGGACAACGTCGGTTGCATCGAGATATCCACCCTGCACAAGGAGCAGGGAGAATTTGACCTGGGCGAAGTCAGGAACATAGCCCGCGCGGAGTCGGAGCAGGCGCTGGAGTGGCGCAGGGTGACCCTGGGGGATTTCGAGGGCCTGCAGAGCCGGTTTGTGGAGGAGGCAACCGCCATCCGGGAATGGTATCTCATGCGCGGCGCCACGCTGCTGTACATCACTTACAGCTGTGATGAGGAAAACGCCGGGATGGACGATGCCGCGGTCGACGAGCTGCTGGATACCCTGGCGCTGGTGACCAGCGATCGCCCGGGTCCGACCACCTTCTAGGAAATACTCCCCGTGACCCGGACTCGCCTGGCGCCCTTTACCGGCGGGGCCCTGAGCGCCGCCTGGCGTTTCTTGATATTGGAATCCACCAGGTTCTTGGCGGCGATGATCAGGCCAGTAAAAATGAAGGCGCCCGGGGGTAGGACCGCCAGCAGGAAATTCGGGTAATCATCAATAACGGTTATTTCCCAGCTGGCGGCGGCGGGGCCGAACAGCAAATCCATATTGGCGAACAGGGCGCCAGTGCCCAGCAGTTCCCGCAGGGCCCCCAGCAGTATCAGCACCAGCCCGAAACCTGCACCCATGATCAGCCCGTCATAGGCGGCGGGCGCCAGGCTGTGGCGGCTGGCGAAACCATCGGCCCGCCCCAGAATGACGCAGTTGGTGGTGATCAGGGGCAGGAATATGCCGAGTATCTCGTACAGTTCGAAAGCGAAAGCCTGCATCAGCAGTTCGGTGCAGGTCACGGCTGCGGCGATGATCATGACGAAGGCCGGCAGACGGACAGCATCGGAGACGATATTGCGGATCAGTGACACCGCCGAGTTGGAACATACCAGTACCAGGGTGGTTGCAGCGGCGAGGCCCATGGCATTGACCACGCTGCCGCTGACCGCCAGCAGCGGGCACAGGCCCAGC
>CAYTDW010000201.1:0-5666 GCA_964436585.1 uncultured Halioglobus sp.
CGCTGCCTCGTCCAGGGCGAGAATGACGTCACGCAGGGGCGCAACATCGTACTCACCCAGATCCCGCAGCGGCACTCCGATATCCATAGAAAAACGCCCCGCTGCAGCAAAATGGTCCAGTGAACGCACCATAATTTGCCACGTTCGCCGCGTCAACCGGCGCGGATTGCTGGCGCGCTCTTGAGGCGATCAGGCGACCTTCGTGAGCAGGGGTCATGTTGGCTTGGCAATTCCGGACGCATCAGTTAGCATTGGCCGAAAAGGTGCCAGCCAGCACGAGAGCGACAGGATGAATAAAAATTCCAAGGATCCAGCTCCAGCGCGCGAGACGCCGTTTACCACGAGGCAGAAAACCCTCGCTCTGGTAGTTTCGGCGGTGCTGGGCACGGCCCCGGCCGCCCACGCACAGCCGGGCGTGCTGGAAGAGGTCATCGTCACCGCCTCCAAGCGCAAAATGAACCTGCAGGACCTGCCCCAGGCGATTACCGCCTTCACCACCGACGACATCCAGCGCCAGGGTTTTATCGGCCTGTCCGACTACGCCGCCAAGATTCCCAGCCTTGCCTACGCGACCCGGGAGCCGGGCGGGACCTCGGTGGTCTTTCGCGGCGTGGCCTCCTCCGGCATCCAGTTCGGCACCAATCCGTCCGCCGGGGTCTACCTGGACGAAGCGCCCATCACCCAGGCCGGGCTCAACCCGGATCCGCGACTGATCGACATCGAGCGGGTGGAGGCGCTGAGCGGGCCCCAGGGCACCCTGTTCGGTGACGGCTCCCAGTCCGGCACCCTGCGCATCATCACCAACAAGCCCGACCCCGGCGAATTCGACGGCTGGGTCGAGGGCACCCTGGGCCAGCCCGAACACAGCAACGACCAGGACACTGAAGTGTCGGGCATGGTCAACATCCCGCTGCTGGATAACGCGATCGGTATCCGCCTGGTGGGCTTTCGCGCCGACGAGGCCGGTTACATCGACAATGTGCTGGGCCTGAGCCAGCCCGACCAGTGGCGCGAAGCAAGGATTGAATCCGGCTACCTGCCGGTGCGCCCGCGCTTCAATAACAGCGACTACGCCGAGGACGACGTCAACTCAGCCACTACCACCGGTGGCCGCGCCGCCCTGCGCTGGCTGGTCAATGACGACTGGACTGTTGATGTCGCCGGTATTATCCAGGACCTCGACGCAGATGGCTTCGGCGACACCACTGCCGGCCTCGGCGACCTGCAGCAGTTGCGCTTCGCCGACGAGGGCCTCAAGGACAAATGGTACCAGCTGAGTGTTGGTGCCGAGGGGGATCTCGGCTTCGCGGACACGGTCCTCACCGGCAGCTACTTCAATCGCGAGCTGACCTACGATGCCGACGCCACCAGCTACCTGCACGGCTTCGACCAGAGTTACAACCCGGTGTACACCGCTATCTATGACTTTACCGGCAATCCCCGCGGCAAGGCCAGGCAGGACCAGGAGGATGACCGCTGGACCTTCGAAGGCAGGCTGGCCACGAAGGATGATTCCGGCAGCCGCTGGAGCGGCCTGGTGGGTTTCTTCTACAGCAAGCTCGAGCGCAAGCAGCTGTTCACCTCGGACATACAGGATTTCAGCGACACCGGGTACTACGCCAACCAGGGTTACAGCTACCTCGTCGACCAGGCGACCTCGCCCTACTACAACCCGAACTACGACAGTTTCCACAATACACCCTCGGACAACTTTTTCTTCGGTGCCTACGATCTGGAGCTCACCCAAACCGCCACGTTTGGCGAGATAAGCTTCGCGGCCACCGACAAACTGAGCTTCACCGCCGGCGCCCGCTGGTTCGAGTATGAAGTGGACAACACCCTGCGCCAGGGCACCCTGCTGGCCGGCAGCCAGCCCGACCTTGCAACGGACTATTTCAACGTCGACGAAACCACCAGCGTCAAGGATTCCGACTGGGTGCCCAAGCTGAACGTAACCTATCAATTCAGCGACGATGCGCTGGGTTATGCCACCTATTCGGAGGGTTTCCGCCTGGGCGGCGCCAACTCGGTGAGGGTCTCCTCGGTGCTGCCCCGAAGCTACGACCCTGACAAGCTTAAAAACTACGAAATCGGTTTCAAGAGCAGCTGGCTCGACGACAGCCTGCGCTTCAACTCCGTGCTGTATCGCATGGATTGGGAAGATATGCAGATCCAGGTCAACGACCCGGAAATATTCTCGCTGGGGGTGGTCAATTTCTCCGAGGCCCAGGTGGACGGCTTCGAGACGGAAATCACCTGGATACCCGCCGAGGGCTGGGATATCACCGCCAACGGCGCCTGGATCAATGCGGAAATATCACAGGATGATGTCATTCTTGGCGAGGACGATGTGATCGTGGCGGAGGTCGCCAAGGGCACCCAACTGCCCATTACCCCCGAGTACAAGGCCAGTCTCGGGGTACAGTACACCTTCCGCTCCCAGTTGCTGGGGGCCGAACCCTATGTGCGTATCGACTGGTCCTACGTCGGCGATTCAGTCAATTCACTGGATGGCACCGAGTCCATCGTGTTCACCCAGGGGCCGACGGACCAGCCCTCCTACGATGTCGGCAATTTCCGGGTCGGCCTGGAGGCGGACGAATGGAGCGGGACCCTGTTCGTCGACAACGTCACCGACGAGGTGGCGCAGCAGTTTTTCAACAATCGCTGGGGCACGCCGCAGCGCATCTCGATCAACAAGCCGCGCACCGTTGGCGTGACCCTGCGCTGGCGATTCTAGGCAGCGCCCAGTTCCTTATCGATTGCCGCCTGCAGGACGGTATTGAGTTGCTCCCGGGTACGCGCCTTGGTCTGCCTGTGGGCTTCCATGTTCAGGGTGGCAAACTGGGTGGCCAACTCCGTGGCTCGCGCCAGCAGGTCCTCCTCGCTCACCACCTCGTCCAGGTACCCGGCTTCCACCGCCCCTGCCGCATCGTAGATCCTCGCCAGCTCCACTGCCGGGCCCAGGTGGGTCGTGGCGAGCCGTGCACGGGCGAGTTCGACGCCGAAATAAGGCAGCGTCATACCGATGGCAACCTCGTTGAGGCCGATCTTGTAGGTGCCGTGCACTCCCACCCGGTAATCGGCGGAGAGCAACATTAGCGCGCCCATGGCCAGGGCGTGGCCGCTGACCGCCAGCACCACCGGCGCGGGAAAATTGAGCAAGCGCCGGGACAGCTGTGCGCCCGCACGCAGCAGCTGCAGCATGCCATCGCCTCCCTGGCTCATCACTGACAGGTCGAAGCCGGCGGAAAACTTTCCCGGGCGGCCGGCGATGACAACCACTTTTGCGGCCTGCTCCGCCTCATCCAGCGCCGCGCCGAGTTGCGCCAGCATGTCAAAACCCAGGGCGTTGGCCTTGCCATCGTCCATGGTGATCAGGGTGTAGCTGGATTGCAGCTTGCGTTCGACCAGTGCGGCCATGGTGTACTCCTGGTAGCGGATAAATGGCTGGCAATTATGGCGCTTTATCCAGGCCAGCGGTAGCCTCAGGGGAGACCCGCGGACCTGCCCGGCAGGCTCAGTCCGGTGCGGCCGCCAGGTCGTCCCGCAGGCTGCGCGCCGCCAGCAAGAAATGACAGGCGGACCAGAACATGACCGCGGGCAGCACGTACAACATCGCGTAGCGCAGCGACTCGGCCCCCAGCGCAGGTTGCAGGTAATCGCTGAGCATCCCGGTGGTCCAGGGCCCGAGTCCCAGCCCGATGACATTGAGCACCAGGAACAGGATCGCCGAAGACAGCGCGCGCATGCGCAAGCCCACGAGGCCATGGGTGGTGGCGATGGTGTTGCCCAGGTAGACGTTGAAAAGTATGCCGGGCACGATACCCAGCGCAAGAGCGGTGTAGGGACCGGGGGCCAGGTAGACCAAGATCATGAAGGGCACGCAGATAAAGCCCGTCAGCGCCGGCAGCCACATGTACCAGCGCTGGTCGCGCCGCGCCAACCGGTCGGCGACCAGGCCGCCGCAGAACACCCCGATGGCGCCGCCCAGCCCGATAGTCAGGGCCAGCCAGGTGCCGAGTTCCCCCGTGCTCATGCCGTGGGAGCGGATCATGAAGGACGCCGTCCAGTTGCTGGTGCTGTAGCCGGCAAAGGCATTCAAGGCAGCCGCGAAGGCCATATGGCGAAAAGCGCGCCGGCTCCACAGCAGGGCGAGCACCTGCAGCAGCGGCACGGGACCATTGCTGTCCGTGCGCTGCTCACTGCGGCCGCGCACGGGTTCGGCGAGCGTGAGGCGCAGGATGATGGCAAGCACAATGCCGGGGGCCCCCACCACCACGAACGCCACGCGCCAGCCAAAGTATTCGTTGAGCCAGCCCCCCGCCAGGAAGCCGAACAGGATGCCGATGCTCACCCCCATCGAGTAGAAGCCGAGGGCGCTGGCGCGTTCGGTGGGGGGAAAAATATCCGAAATCATGGAGTGGGACGGCGGGCTGCCGCCGGCCTCCCCCACGCCGACGCCGATCCGCGCCAGCAGCAGCTGGGTGTAATTCTGTACAAAGCCGCTGAGCGCGGTCATGAAACTCCAGAGAAACAGCGACAGCGCCACGATGTCCCGCCGGTTCGCGCGGTCGGCCCAGCGCGCAATGGGAAGGCCGGCGGTCACATAGAACACGGCGAAGGCAAAACCGGTGAGCAGGCCCAACTGGCTGTCGGAAAGACCCAGGTCGGCCTTGACCGATTCCTGCAATATCGCCAGCAGTTGGCGGTCGATGAAGTTGAAACTGTAGACAATGGTCAGCAGGACCAGCGCGTAGTACGCCTGCTTGCGCGAGGCATAGGGATCAGTTGAGGCCGGCGGTGCAGTCATGGCTGTTGGTGCTCCAGGCTGGCCCGCCCCGGCCAGCGCCGGCGCAAGCAGTAGTACAAATGAAGGGGGCCACGCTGCAACTCGCCGGTATCAGCACTCCCAGGACGCCAGTGCGTCTGCATCCACACCGTAGCGCGCAATCGCCGCGGCGCAGGTATCCGCTGCTATCACACCCTGACGGGCAAGGCTGTAAAGCGCCGCTATGGTTATATGGTGGCGATCAACCTCGAAGAATCGGCGCAGGGCGGAACGGGTATCGCTGCGACCAAAACCATCGGTGCCCAGCACAGAATAGCTTGGCGCCAGGTAGGAGGCAATCAACTGCGGCAGCGCCCGCACATAATCCGTGGCCGCGATCACCGGTGCGTCGCCGGCGATACAGTCGGCGAGGTGGCTGCTGCGCGCAGGCTGCAGAGGGTGCAGCCGGTTCCAGCGCTCCACTGCCCGCGCCTCCCGGGCGAGCTCGGTAAAGCTGGTCACGCTCCAGACCTCGCTCGCCACGCCCCAGTCCTGCGCCAGCAGAGCCGCGGCGGCGATCACCTCGAGCAGGATAGTGCCGGAACCCAGCAGGCGCACGCTGCCGCGGGTTTCACTGCGGGTTTCACTGCGGGTTTCACCGAAGATAGCATCGACAGCGACGCTGGTGTAACGGTACATGCCCCTGACAATCGCATCCGCCACACCCTCGGGCAGGCCTGGCTGGGGATAGTTTTCATTCATCACGGTGATGTAGTAAAAGACATCGCGCTGCTGCTCGAGCATCTCGCGCATGCCGTGGTCGAGAATCACGGCGAGCTCCCCGGCGAAAGCGGGATCGTAGGCGCGGCAATTGGGTACGGTGGAGGCGATCAGG
>CAYTDW010000202.1:0-5626 GCA_964436585.1 uncultured Halioglobus sp.
TGCCATCGCCCAGGTGGCACGCCAGTACGCTGATGGTACCGTGATCCTCACCAACAAGGTTGCCCACCGCGGCTATTATCCCGCGGTGGGCTTTGGCACGGGACTATCCACCAGCAAAACCACCGGGATGGAGCGGCGCGACCAGCTGCGCCATTTTTTCGACGAACGCAAACTGCATGACTGGATCGAGTTGGGAGCACAGATTACAGCGACCGTGGCGGATTCCGAGGGCACTCTGACAGACCAGATCAAGGTGCTGACAGCCAAGCGCATGAGCGCCGAAGACTATCGCCGCTATCTGCTGGGCAACGTGTACCGGCGTGCGTTTTTCGTGCAGGACTCCAGCCATGCCATCGACCAGAAAACGACTCCGGAGCGCATGCTGGTAATGATGCGTTTTTGCAGGGATGTCGGCGCTGCCTTTCCACTGTTGCAGGACAAGGAGCGTGCCCGCCTGCTGGCGGACCAGTTGGGTGGCAAGGCCTACGAGGTGACACTGCTGCAGGACGGCTACGAGGCAGCATACCAGGCCATACTCGATTGGCTGCAGGCCGTCGCCAGCGCGGATAAGCCCGACAACGAAGGATCGAACCATGCTGCAATTTAAGCCCCATGGTATCTCCCTGCCGCTGGTCAACTTCGGACCCATTGCGGGCCTTGGGGTGGGCACGGAAGCACAGTTTCCCGATGGCGGCATGGGTATCGTCACCGCAGTGGGTAGCAAGACCACGGTTCAGTACCTGGGCACTCCGCTGAACATCAGTCGCGATACCAAGGTACGTTTTACCAACCGGGTGCTCAGCTTTAACTATGATCGACAGGGCATTATAGGCCGCTCCCTTGATCCACTGGGGCGTCCACTGGACGGAAGGCCCGAAGTGGTCGGCAAAGCCCTGCCAATATACGGCGGCATCCTCAATCCCACCCGCCGAACCCTGGCCGAGGGCTTTATCCAGACTGGCTTCCCCGCCCTGGATGCCAAGGAGCCCATTCCCCAGGGTATAAAGATCCTGTGGATGAAGCGGCCCGAGGAAAGCCTGGATTATGCGGTTGCCAGGACACTGGTCCGCGCGCAGTATCGCCGGCATCGGGGTGACCCGCTCAAACCGCTGACGGTCGTTTTCTGCGCCCTCGGTCTTAGCAGCGACTCCATCTTGTATTTCCAAAGCATCCGCCCCCGCATCGCGCGTACTGTCTTCGTCCTGCACGGCGCGGCAGACCCGGCCATCAGTGCCCTGATTGCGCCCCAAACAGCGTGCCAGATAGGCGAGCACCTGGCGATGGAAGGCGAGGAAGTGCTGCTGGTGATCCACGATATGCGCATTTTCTACAATGCGCTTGCCGAGGTACGGGGGATACAGGGGGCGCCACCTGGCAAGGATAACTCGCCGGTGGATTTCTACTCCCAGGCAGCGCGAATCTACGAGCGGGCTTTCATCAAGGAGACCGGCAGCCTGACGGAGATTATTGTCATGTCGGTACCCAACCTCGACCACAGCGAGATCGGCGTCAATCTCACCAAGTATTCCACCGAGGGGCATATCCCCTGGTCCAATGGTTCCCTCGATTTCCTGGCGGCCCTGTCACGCCTGAAGGCTGAGGCCTTTCACGCCTCGCGCGCCGACCACAAGGCGCTGCAGCGAGCAATCACCGCCGCCTATTCACGCGCGCTGGAGGTGCGTGAGCAGGAATCACTGGGGCTGAAAATTACGGCTGCCGTCGATCTGGCGTACCTGCGCTTTGCCGCCCTGTTTGAACGTTCAGTGCTCAGGACCGATGAGTACATGGAAGTTGACCAGGCTCTGGATCGCTGCTGGTACGCTTTGGGAGAAGTACCCCCGGAAAACCTCGATATAGACGCCGGGATCAAGCGCGAATTTCACCAATACCGCTCCCCGGTAAGCGGCGGGAGTACCTGATGTCGACCGGTCAGCGATTGCGCCAGGTGAAGGAGGATATCAATCGCATCGAGCGCTTCCTGCCGGTAATGAAGCGTGTCCTCACCCTGCTGCGGGTGGAAATCCGCAATTACCAGGAACGCATCCTGGACCTGGAGCATCGCCAGCAGGAGTTGGAGCAAAGGTGGACAGCCGGCGGCGAGAACACCCTGCGCAACGCTATCGAGGCGTCCCTGGAGGCAGAGGTGTTGACCCGCACGGAGAACATCGTCGGTGTTGACATAGAAGAGGTAAAGGCGGTAAAGGCGCACTGCCGCCTGAGCCAGGTGATGGTCTGCCAGTCGGCAAGCTCTGCGGCCATGACTGACCTGGCGATTGAGCGATTGCAACTGGCGCAGCGGCTGCGAATAGAGCGCAGTAACGTCATGCGCCTGGAGGACGCAGAGGAAGAATTCGTGTTCCTGATCAACGGCAGCGAGCAGGTGCGCCTGCCGCCCCTGCGCGAGGAGCTGGCGCGCCTGACCCGGGCCATGGATGAAGAGAATGGCATGGTAGCTACAATTGCCCGTCTGTTGCGCGATCGCGCGTCGGCAAAACACCAGGAGCTGGAAACATGGCCACTGTTGGGATGAAATATGCGCTCGTCTGCGGCGCGCGGGAGATGCGCGACAAGGTACTGCAGACACTGCTGGACCTCGGCGCAATGGAATTGCATCGCCTCAGCCCGATCACCGGTGGTCGCGCCCAGCGCCAGGCACTGATCACCCTATACGAGAAGGTTCGCAATTGCCGCCAGCTGGAGGTGCCGCAGCTGCCACCGGAAAATATTCCCGAAGACCTGGTGGGGCTGGCCTCGCGCCTGCTGGAAGAAACCGACATCCTGTCCCGGGAGCGGGATCAACTGTTGGCCAGTGCCGAGCGCCAGCAGCTATGGGGCGACATATCGCCCCGCCAGCTCCACGACCTTGCACAGCAAGGCGTATATATCCAGGGCTGGCGTACGGATGACCTGGAAAGTCTTGACTGGCTGAGGCGGGCGGGAAGCCTGCTGTGGCAGGGGGAGCGTACCGGCAAGAAGAACGAGGTCGTGTTTTTTTCCCTCAACCGGGTCGAGCCGCTGGCCCTGGACTGGGCAGGCAGCCTGCCTCCCCCGGACCAGGACAAAGTACTGCTGGATACGCGCATCACACGACTCCAGGTTGGAATCGAGGCGCTTCAGGGCGGCCTGCGCTGGCTTGCGCTGGAATGTTTTGACGAGTTCGGGCGCCAGGTAGCCGGACAGATCGATGCCCTGAGCATCGAGGCGGGGCGCATACAGTCGCACGCGGACGACTATGTGTTCGCCCTGTCGGGCTGGATTCCGATCACCCAACTCGATCAAACCGCACAGCGCCTGCGCCAGCTCAGAGGGGTCAACGCGAGTTTTCGCGACCCGCAGCCCGATGAGGATCCCCCCACCCTGAGCCAGTACCCCGCCTGGGCAAGACCAATTCAGTCCATCTTTGATTTTATGGGCTACAAGCCGGGATACTCCGAATACGATGCCGGACACCTGATTATTCTGTTCTTCACCTTGTTCAGCGCGCTGCTGATCAACGATGGCGGCTACGGTTTGCTGATGCTGGCTGTGCTGGGCCTGGGGTATCGCCGCCTGTCGGGTTCGCTGGGCAGCGGCGCGGTGCAACTGGGTCTGTACGTGGCTGGCGCAACCACAGTGTACGGCGCTTTGACCGGTTCGTTTTTCGGTGTCCAGCTCGAGTCGGTGGCCGGTATATCCATGCTGAGACTCGACACTGAGGACATGATCAAGCTGTCCTTCGGACTTGGCATAGTCCACCTCAGTCTCGGTCGCGCGATCCAGGTCCACCGTCTCGGATGGTCGGCAAAAATGTTGGCTGAACTGGGCTGGCTTGCAATGCTCTGGGCGATCTTCCTGGGTATCCTGAAGGTATTTACCGGCCAACCGATCCCTGCGGTGAGCGGACCTCTGCTTGGAGTGGGTGCACTGATGGTGGTTTTCCTTTCCTATACCGAGCAGGGCATAGGTCGGGGCGGCCTTGCCGGGCTGGGATTGTTGCTGGGCAATGCCACCACCCTTTTCTCTGACATGATGAGCTACATTCGCATCATGGCGGTTGGCTTTGCCAGCATGAGCCTGGCGATGACCACTAACCTGATGGCCGAGCAAACCGGGTCGGTGTTCTTTGGCGGCTTGATCCTGCTGCTGGGACACACCATCAACCTCGGCCTGGGTATCATTGCCCTGTTTGTTCATGGCCTGCGGTTGAATACGCTGGAATTCGCCAGGCAGCTGGGTGTCATCTGGTCGGGGCGTGCTTTCGAACCCCTGGCCCACTATCAACTTCAAGGTATCGAGGAGCGCTAGCATGGGAGAAACAGCGAGTATTGGCACACTCGGTTACGTCATGTGGGGGCTGGCGGCACTGGGAAGCGCACTGGGCATCTATCGCGCCGGCGTGGCTGTCCAGGGCGTATGGGCGCAGCAGGCGCGCAGCCCGGATGGCAAGCTGTCGATGGAATACATCGCTTTCGCGATGTTTCCCGCGTCCCAGGTACTATACCCATTTATCCCCCAGTTCATGAAACAGCACCTGTTCCTGGATCCACAGTATGGTTACCTGGGTATCGCCACCGGGTTGTCGACCGGACTTATCCTGCTGGGAGCTGCCTATGCCCAGGGCTGCATTGCGGCAGCCGGTGTACAGATGGTGCATGAAACCGAGGGCCGTGCCAGGGGGCAGGCCTATAGCCTGGTGTTCCTGGTGGAGGGCATCGGGATTGTTGCCATCGGCATACTGGTGGCACTGCTTCCGTGAAAATCCTGCCGATTCGTATAACTTGAGCTGCTATTGGGCACTGGCTAACGTCCGATTGGGCCGGTTATGAGCTATCATGGGGCGCCTGACCATAATAATTGCCGTACGCGAGGTTCCGCCAAAATGACAATCAAATCACTTTCACGCCGCGGCCTGCTGGTCCTGCTGGCAACGCTTCTGCCCGGCTGTGAGCGGGACGTTCAGACTGCTGCGCCAGCCGCCACTGTGCCGGCTCCGGCGATCGCGGCGCCTGCGGCCCTGCCTACGGCTGCGGCGGTTAACTCCCAGCGCCTGCTGCAGGCGGACGCGGAGCCCGGCAGCTGGATGTCGTATGGGCGCACCTACAGTGAGCAACGCTACTCTCCATTAACCCAGGTCAATGACCAGAACGTTGGTGGCCTGGGCCTGGCCTGGTCTTATGACCTGGAGACCGCGCGCGGCATCGAAGCCACGTCCCTGGTGGTGGATGGCGTCATGTACACCACCTCCGCCTGGAGCATCGTGCATGCGATCGATGCCCGCAACGGCAGTCGGCTCTGGACATTTGATCCAAAAGTGGCGAAAGACAAGGCCAAACATACCTGCTGCGACGTGGTGAACAGGGGCGTGGCCGCCTGGAACGGGCAGGTTTTTTTCGGCGCGCTGGATGGGCGCCTGATCGCATTGGATGCAGCCACCGGCAAGCTTAACTGGGAGGTGGCAACCGTTGATCCTGCCCTGCCCTATACCATCACGGGCGCGCCGCGCGTGATAAAGGACAAGGTATTGATCGGCAACGGCGGTGCCGAGTTTGGCGTGCGCGGTTTCATCAGCGCCTATAACGTTGCAGACGGTTCGCTGGCCTGGCGCTTCTACACCGTGCCGGGAGACCCTGCGCTCGGCTTCGAGAAC
>CAYTDW010000203.1:0-5600 GCA_964436585.1 uncultured Halioglobus sp.
CTGCAGGGCGATCCCTCGCTGGAACTTTATCGCGAGATCAGCGCCGAGTACGGGTCGGAGGAATTCGTCCTCATTACCTGGCAGCCGCATGCGGACCTGTTGGCACCGGAGTCCCTGCAGCCCCTGCGCCTGATGGCGGACGAGTTGCGCCAGCTGAAGGGCGTTTCCTCCGTGGTCACCGTTTGGGATGTACCCTTGCTGGAAAGTCCACCGGTCACCCTCTCCGACATCTCCTCACCCGAACCACTGCCCAGCCTGGACGACCCCGGCATCGACCTGGAGCTGGTGCGCAGAGAGCTGACCACCAGCCCCATCTATGCCGATCTCCTGGCCAGCCGCGACGGCACGCTCACCGCGGTCCAGATCAACCTCGAGCGGGACGAGGTGTACTACGACCTGCTGACCCGGCGCGATGCCCTGAGGAGCAAGCGTGACCGCGACGGCCTGTCGACCGCCGAGAAAAAGGAGCTGGCCGCGGTTGAGAAGGTGTTCAAGGCCCACACGGCGGTGGCGCTTGATGCCCAGAGTCGCCTCGTGGCCGAGGTGCGCAAGATCGCCGCCCGATACCATCATTACGCCGACATCTTTGTTGGCGGCGTGCCGATGATCGCGGCGGACATGGTGAGTTTCATCGCCAGCGACCTGGTTATCTTCGGCAGTGCCATACTCGGCATCATGCTGCTGGTGCTGGCGTTTATTTTCCGTCGCCTGCGCTGGGTCCTCATCCCCGTGGTCACCTGCAGCGCCACCGTCATCATCATGCTGGGATTACTGGGTGCCCTGGACTGGCGCATGACGGTCATTTCCTCCAACTTCGTGGCCGTCCTGCTGATTATCACGCTTGCCATCTCGATTCACCTGGTCGTGCGCTACCGCGAGCTGCATGCCACCGAGCCCGACGCGGAGTTGTACGAGCGCGTTTTGCGCAGCATGCGGCTGATGGCGATTCCCTGCGTCTATACGGGCGCCACCACTATCGTCGCCTTCATGTCACTGGTCGTGTCGGGTATCCAGCCGGTCATCGATTTCGGCTGGATGATGACCACCGGCATACTCCTGGCGTTGGTATTGAATTTTGTGATTGTGCCCTGCCTGATCCTGGTGTGGCCGGATAAAAAACCCCACCGGCATACCGGCACGGACACGCCGCTGACGGCCCGGTTTGCGGGTGTGGTGCTCAATCACGGCGGCGCCATCCTGCTGGTGAGCACCTTATTGGTCATCTTCACCGTGGTGGGTATCAGCCGCCTGCAGGTGGAGAACCGGTTCATCGACTACTTCGACAAGTCGACGGAAATCTACCAGGGTATGGAGTTGTTGGATTCCAGGCTGGGCGGAACGATTCCGCTGGATATCATCCTCGCGCCATTGAATATGGATCAGCCCCTGCCCGGCCTGGAGCCTGCACCGGCGGGCGCCGCCGCGCCGGTTGCGGCGGATGACCCCTTTGCCCAGGACGGGGATGACTTCGCCACTCCTGTGGCCCAGAGCGCCGCCACCGAGCTTGCCAGCGACAGCGACGAGTTCGCCAGCGACAGTGATGACTTTGCCAGCGACGGAGAGTCCTTTAAACCCAGCTACTGGTTCAGCCTGGAGGGGATGCGGGAACTGGACGCGGTGCACAATTATGTGGATTCCCTGGCGGAAACCGGCAAAGTGCTGTCCCTGTCCACGGTGTTCGCGGTGGTCAAGAACCTGCTCGGTGACGACATCGGCAGCGTTGAGCTGGCCATCGTGCAGAAAAGCTTGCCGCCGGACGTGAGCGCGATGATGGTCGAGCCTTACTTTTCCCGGGAGCGGGAGCAGGCGCGGGTGACGGTCAGGGTCAAGGAAACCAGTGAGAACCTGCGCCGCGACGAGTTTCTGCGGGATCTGCGCGCCAATCTCACCGACAAGCTCGGGATTGCGCCGGATCGGATTCAGTTCACCGGCATGCTGGTACTCTACAACGATGTGCTGCAAAGCCTCTACCGCTCCCAGATCCTGACCCTCGGCGCGGTGTTTTTCGCCATCCTGCTGATGTTTCTCGCGCTGTTCCGATCCCTGTCACTGGCCCTGATCACCCTTGCCCCGAATTTGCTGGCGGCCGGAATGGTGTTGGGGATCATGGGCCTGACGGGCATCCCGCTGGATATCATGACCATCACCATAGCCGCCATCGTCGTCGGGATTGGTGTGGACGATTGCATCCATTATGTCCACCGGTTCGAGTTGGAGTTCCCGGTCGATCGCAATTACAGGGCCGCCCTGGTTCGCTGCCACAACAGCATCGGCCGGGCCATGTATTACACCACGGTGACGATAGTGGTCGGTTTCTCCATGCTCACCCTGTCCAGCTTCACCCCGAGCATTTACTTCGGTCTGCTCACGGTGATGGCCATGGTGGCCGCGGTGCTGGGTGCCCTGTTGCTGCTGCCCCTGCTGCTGGTGCTGCTCAAGCCGCTCGGCCCGGAGGGTGGTTGATGCGCTGCCGCGAGGGCTGCGGCGCCTGCTGTATCGCGCCATCGATCGCCCGCCCCTATCACGGCATGCCCGCCGGCAAGGCGGCGGGTGAGCGCTGCGTCCACCTGGACGACAGCCTGCGCTGCCTGTTGTTCGACGATCCGCGCCGACCGCGGTTTTGCGCCACTTTCGCCGCCGAACCCGCGGTCTGCGGGGAGAGCCGGGAGCAGGCCCTGCGCCTCCTGGCGGAACTCGAGGTACTCACACTGCCGGTGAACAGCGCCGCAGGAAGCGAAGCTTGAGCGAGTTGCCCCTGTTTCCCCTCTCCGCCGTGCTGATGCCTTTCGGGCGCATGCCGCTGCAGATCTTCGAGCAGCGCTACCTGGACCTGGTGCGGGACTGCATGAAAACCGACACCGGCTTCGGCGTGGTGTGGATTCGGCGCGGCGCCGAGGTCAACCAGCGCGGCAGTGCCTCCGCGCTGCTGGGAGATTACGGCACCAGCGCGCGCATCGTCGACTGGGACCAGTTGCCCAACGGCTTGCTGGGCCTGACGATCCAGGGCGGGCAGCGTTTCGATCTGGCTGAGACCTCGGTGCGAGCCAATGGCCTGGTGCTGGGGCAGGTACAGCTGCGGCCCGCCCTGCGGCCTGCCCCTATGGCACCACAGTGGCAGGCTCTGCTGGATGTCCTGCGCAGCATCGAGACACATCCCCACGTGCAGCGCATGGGCCTGGACATCGATCATGCCGATGCCTGGCAGGTAGCCTGCAGCCTGGTCCAGTTGCTGCCGCTGGAAGAGGCGCTCAAGTACAGCTTGCTGGGGATCGACAGTAGCGACGAGCTGATGGCACAGCTCGATATCATCCTCAACCAGATCAGCGGCGAGGGCTAGTCGCCCGGCCGTCGACCCGTGTTTGCCGCGTCGGCGCCGACCCGGCTCAGCCGAAGTTGGGCACCCAGCCGCCGCACTCCTTCCAGCGATTGACGATCTCACAGAACAATTCCGCGGTGCGCTCGGCATCGTAGGCGGCGGAGTGCGCCTCCTTGTTGTCAAACACGATGCCGGCCTCCTGGCAGGCCTTGGCCAGCACCGTCTGGCCGTAGGCAAGGCCGGACAGGGTGGCGGTGTCAAAAAAGGAAAAGGGGTGGAATGGACTGCGCTTGATCCCGCAGCGCTCTACTGCCGCATTGATGAAGCCTGCGTCGAAGTGGGCATTGTGCCCGACCAGTATCGCCCGGGTGCAGTTCTGGTCGCGGATCTCCTTGCGCAGTATGCGAAACAACTCATCCAGCGCCTGGGCCTCCGGCACCGCCTGGCGAAACGGGTGGTAGGGATCGATGCCGGTGAAATCCAGCGCCGACTGCTCGATGTTGGCGCCCTCGAAGGGTTGCAGGTGAAAGTCGTGGGTGCGGTGCACAGACAGCAGGCCGTTCTCATCCATGCGCACGATAGTGGCGGCGATTTCCAGGATCGCGTCGGTGCGGGCGATGAATCCGCCGGTCTCCACGTCGATGATAACCGGCAGGAAGCCGCGGAAGCGATCAGACAGGCGGTGTTCCTCGGCTTCTTTCAAAAGATCAGATGCCCCGATCCAGCACGCGCCAGGACATGCTTTCACTGGCGCGCAACGGGGTGAGGAAACTCCGGCCCAGCGGCAGCTGTTCGGGTACCTGCCATTGCTCCTGGCGCAGGGTAATGCTGTCGGTGTTGCGGGGCAGGCGGTAAAAATCCGGGCCGAAGTGCGCTGCGAAGGCCTCCAGGGCGTCCAGGGCGCCCAGCTGTTCGAACACCTCGGCGTAGAACTCGATGGCGGCATGGGCCGTGTAGACGCCGGCGCAGCCACAGCGGGCTTCCTTGGCGCCGGTACTGTGTGGCGCCGAGTCGGTGCCGAGGAAAAAGCGCGGATTACCGGAGGTTGCCGCTTCCTGCAGTTCCAGCTGGTGGATGTTGCGCTTGAGAATCGGCAGGCAGTAATAGTGGGGCCGGATACCGCCTACCAGCATATCGTTGCGGTTGAACAGCAGGTGATGGGCGGTGATGGTCGCCGCTATCCCATTGCGGGCCTCGCGCACGAACGCGACCGCATCCCGGGTGGTGATGTGCTCGAACACGATGCGCAGGCCGGGAAAGCGCTCCGCTATAGGTGCCAGGTGGCGGTCGATGAACACCTTCTCGCGGTCAAATATATCGATGTCATGGTCCGTCACTTCCCCGTGCACCAGCAATGGCAGGTCCACTTCCTCCATGGCGGCCAGGGTGCCGTACAACCCCTCCAGGTGCGCGACCCCCGCAGCGGAGTTGGTTGTGGCGCCCGCGGGATACAGTTTCACCGCGTGGACGAAGCTGGAGGCGGCCGCGAGGGCGATCTCGGCCGCGTCCGTGCGGTCGGTGAGGTAGAGCGTCATCAGTGGCTCGAAGCGGCGGTCCAGCGGCGCCATCGACGCGAGAATGCGATCGCGGTACTGGGCCGCTTCCGCCACCGTGGTCGCCGGCGGGCTGAGGTTGGGCATCACGATGACCCTGCCGAAATAGCGGGCCAGGTCGGCACAGGTGTGTTCCAGGGCGGCGCCGTCGCGCAGGTGCGCATGCCAGTCGTCCGGGCGGGTTATCGTCAGTTCGTTCACTTGGGGTGGCGGGTCTTTGGCTCAATCGGTGGAAGCTGCATGCTACCGCAAAGCCGCCGCAGCGGGAACCGGAACGCTGCGGTCACTTACCCGCTGACCGGGTCCGCGGGGCGCAATCGGCTGCGGCTGGGAATCGGCGCCCGCCGGGGGTAGAATGGCCGCCTTTTCAGTACAGCCGCTGTCCCGGCACAGCCGCCATTGACACCACAGACACAGGGAGCATGACATGTCAGACATCAGGAAAGTTGTCCTGGCTTATTCCGGCGGCCTCGATACCTCCGTCATCGTGCGCTGGTTGCAGGATAACTACCAGTGCGAGGTGGTCACCTTTACCGCCGATATCGGCCAGGGCGAGGAGTTGGAACCCGCCCGCGCCAAGGCCAAAGCACTGGGTGTGAAGGAAATCTACATTGATGACCTGCGCGAGGAATTCGTCCGGGACTTCGTTTTCCCCATGTTCCGCGCCAATACCATTTACGAGGGCGAGTACCTGCTCGGCACCTCGATCGCGCGCCCGCTGATCGCCAAGC
>CAYTDW010000204.1:0-5591 GCA_964436585.1 uncultured Halioglobus sp.
CGGTCGGCGGCAGAGAGGGCGAGAGTGGCAGCGGGCAGGGGTTCAACCCGAAGGCGTCGCTTCGCGAAAGCCCGGAACGGACACTGTGACTGGTCCTCCAGCAGTGCGCTGCCCCCGCTGATCGAGCGCAGTTCGGCCGGCTCCAATGCCGGCGCCAGCTGGTCGTCGAAGGACTCCAGCAGCCGGCCTGCGCGCTGCCGGGCCCACGCGGGGTCGATCGCCGCGACGGCCTGCGCCTGTGCCGGCGTGAAATCCTCCAGCAGGCTGCTCGGCAGCTGGGGCACATCGTCGAGCAGTCCGCAGTAGCTGGCGTGCAGTACGCCCGTGGAGCGGGTGAACTGGTCCATCAACGCGGCGGCGAAGTCCCATTCCCTTTGTGCGCTGGCATGGGGCATATGCAAGCGCCGCTGCAACGCCTGCGGAATGAAGGGGTTGGGCCTGGCGGCAGCGGGCCAGCGATCGGCCTGCATCCCGCACAGCCAGAGCTGGTCAAAGCCGAGACCCGCCGCCTCCAGCGGGCCCAGCACCTGCACATTGCAGTCAGCGGTGGCGGGCTGCGACGTCGTCCCGCTGCAGCTGTCGCGCAGCAGCAGTAGCGCAGCAGCGAAATCCAGCGGCTGGCAGACGGCATCGTAGGCCCTGTATTCGTCGAGGGTGCGGTACCACAACTCCAGCTGCTGGTATTCCAGCGAGTCCAGCGGCCCGCTTCCGGGCCAGCCCCACACGGACAGGATCTGGCAGAAACGTTCCGCCCAACGGGAGGGCAGCGCCGGCCTGCGCAGCTCGCGCATTCCCGCCAGCGTCAGCAGGTACTTGCCCAGCAGCAGCCCCCTGGTTTCGCCCAGCGCAATTTCGCTTGCGGCCTGGCGCAGGTCGGCGCTGCTTACCTCCTCCCGTCCGGCCTCATACAGGCGGTTGATGAAGCAATTCGCCAGCGCTGTGCCCGCATCGGGCAGGTGCAGGAAGCGCGAGCGCAGCAGGGCCTCGATATGCCTGATTGCGGTGCGCGGCCCCGCCACGAGGGCCAGGGCGGCGAGGGCATCGCGCACCAGCGGCGCCCGGTCGAGGGCAATGCCGGTGGAAAAATTTACCGGCAGGCTGGTGTAACTCCCACCCAGGCAATCAAATTCCCGGCGCAGCAGGTATTCCAGCGCCGCGCGCTCACCGGCCATATCGCCAGGGACAATGCCCAGCGATGCGGCCGGATCCTGTCGGCTGGTGGACGCCGCCCAACGGGCCACAGCCTGCAGCTCCGCGCGCTTGTCCGTAAAGCCGTAGAGCAGCCGCCGGGCGGGAGCCCCGTCGGGTGCGATCTCCAGCACCTCCCCGGCCAGGGCGCTGACCGTGGCCCGGTACAGCGGCGCTATGTCGTCGAACTCCAGCAGGGCCACCCGGGAAGGCGCCAGTTGACCGGCGCAGCGGGGCAGCTGGCGAATACAATCCAGGGCAGTTGCCTGACCCGCGATCTCCAGCCGCCGCTCGAACAGGTCCAGCCAGCGCAGGAAGCTGCCACAGTCGACCTCCAGGGTGAATTGCTGGCGTATGGCGGGAGCCCGCGTGTCTACCCGCCAGCGCAGCAGAGCGTTGCGCGCCTCGCTGGCCACCGCAGCGGCGGCGGCAGGCCGCAGCAGGTGGTACTGCCCGCTCTCGCGCTCGTCCTCGGCAATCACCTGCTGCCACACTTGCATGGCCTGTGCTTCATTGATTTGTATGAGTGCGGGCAGGAAACCGGCGCTGACCGCCTGCTGCCACTGTTGCTCCAGCCAGCTCTCCAGGGGAAGCACCGCGATGGGCTCCCACACCCTGGCCCCGGCGGCGGCGCAACGGGCGTCCCATTCGGACTTGATACGCCGCGCCAGGCGCTGGTTGGGGGTGAGCAGGACGAAACCGCCCTTGATCAGCGGCTCCAGCGGCCCGATATCGTAAAGGCTGCGGGTCAATGCCAGCTCCTGGGCAGGGGGAATAGCGCACGGCGGGCTCTGCCTACCCATCGCGGCTGCAGTGCTATAGAATTCGGCCCCCGACTCCGGGCCCGGGGCCTGGCGCCAAGCGCAATCCGGAGCAAGGGGAACGTGACAGTCTGTATCAGGTAACTACCGATGAGCAACATCCAGGTCCACAACATCAATGTCGATTCGCAGCAGGTTCTGGTTACGCCGGAACAGCTGAAGCGCGCCCTGCCAATGTCGACCCAGGTCCACGATATGGTGGCGGACAGCCGCAAGGTAATCCAGGACATCCTCGATCGCAAGGATCACCGCTTGTTCGTGGTGGTCGGCCCCTGCTCCATCCACGACCCGGTGGCGGCCATGGATTACGCCCGGCGCCTGAAAGATCTCGCGGTGGAACTGGCCGATACGCTGTATATCGTCATGCGCGTCTATTTCGAGAAGCCCCGCACCACGGTGGGCTGGAAAGGCCTGATCAACGATCCCTACATGGACGACTCCTTCAAGATCGAGGAGGGTCTGCATATCGGCCGGCAATTGCTGCTGGATATCCTGGAACTGGGGCTGCCCACGTCAACCGAGGCGCTGGACCCGATCTCGCCCCAGTACCTGCAGGATCTCATCAGCTGGAGCGCCATCGGCGCCAGGACCACTGAATCCCAGACCCACCGCGAAATGGCCAGCGGCCTGTCCTCGCCGGTGGGCTTCAAAAATGGTACCGACGGCGGTCTCACGGTGGCTACCAATGCCCTCAACTCCGTGGCGAAGCCGCACCGCTTCCTGGGCATCAACAGCGCGGGCCAGGTCTCCGTTTTCACTACCCGGGGCAACCGCTACGGCCACATCGTACTGCGCGGTGGCAGCAGCGGCCCAAATTACGACTCGGTGCACATCCGGCTCTGCGAGCAGGCGCTGGACAGCGCCGGCGTACCCCGCAACATCATGGTCGATTGCAGTCACGCCAACTCCAACAAACAGCCGGAGCTGCAACCGCTGGTGGCGGAAAACGTGGCTAACCAGATCCTGGAGGGCAACAAGTCCATTGTCGCCCTGATGATCGAAAGCCATATTAATGCGGGTAGCCAGCCGATCCCTGCGAATCTGGAACAGCTGGCCTACGGCGTTTCGGTGACAGATGGCTGTATCGACTGGGAGACCACCGCCCAGTGCCTGCGGGCCATGCGCGACAAGATAAGGACGATTCTGCCTGCGCGGCTGAGGACTCAGTAGTAGGCCCGGCTTGTGTCGCTATGATCGGTCATATCGCGCACGCCGCGCAGCTGGGGTAACTGTTCCAGCAGGGTTTTTTCCACGCCGCTTTTCAGCGTGATATCGACGGCGCTGCAACCCTGGCAACCGCCGCCAAAACGCAGCACGGCATAGAAGTCATCGGTGACCTCGACCAGGCTTACCTCGCCCCCATGTGCCGCCAGCGAGGGATTGATCTCGTTGTACAACACGTAGTTGATGCGGTCTTCCAGCGGGCTGTCGGTGTCCACTCTCGGCATTTTGGCGTTGGGCGCCTTGATGGTGAGCTGCCCCCCCATACGGTCCTTGGCGTAGTCCACCAGCGCGTCTTCCAGGAAGGGCAGGCTGCGGGCATCGAACCAGGCTTTGAAAGCCTTGTACTCGCGCTCCTCGTCTCCCTCCCGGATATCGCCTTCGCGACAATAGGCAATGCAGGTCTCCGCCTTGGACGTGCCGGGCTGGTTGATGAATACCCTGACACCCAGTGCATCCGCCTGTTTTGACAGCAATTCAGCAAGGTAATCCTGGGCCGATTCGGTGATGGTGACCATCGAAAATTCCTTTCCGAGTAAATTACTCAGGTATTCTACCAAACTTGTTCACAAAAACGCGAGCACCTCCTGTTGGTGCCGACCCAATCTGCTAGACTACCCGGCTTTTTTGGCAGGAACATTGAAACCGGCGCAGCCTACTGCCCCGGCCGGACCGAGACCCACGATGGCTGACAAACCGCAAACGCGCTCATCCCTGGAGCAGGCACTGCAGACCCGCATTCTGGTGCTGGACGGCGCCATGGGTACCATGATCCAGGCCGAGGGCTTGCAGGACGCGGACTACCGTGGGGAGCGTTTTGTCGCCCACCCCTACGACCTCAAGGGCAATAACGACCTGCTGTGCCTGACCCGCCCGGATATTATCGCCGGCATTCACCGGCGCTACCTCGATGCGGGCGCCGATATCATCGAAACCAATACCTTCAACAGCACCGCGATAGCCCAGGACGATTACAAGCTCGGGTTTCTCGCACCAGAGCTCAACCTCGCCGCCGCCCGTATCGCCCGCCAGGTTGCCGATGAGGTGACGGCCCTCACCCCGCAGCAGCCGCGCTACGTTGCCGGGGTTATCGGGCCAACGCCAAAGACGGCCACGATCTCGCCGGACGTCAATGACCCCGGCGCCCGCGGGGTCACCTTCGACCAGTTGCGCCAGGACTATCTCGTTGCCGCGCGAGCCCTGCTGGAAGGTGGGGTCGATTTCCTCATGATTGAAACCATTTTCGATACCTTGAATGCCAAGGCAGCGATATTCGCGGTCAGGGAGGTTTTCGCCGAGTTGGGGCGGGAATGGCCCCTGATGATATCCGTGACCTTCCCCGATATCAGCGGCCGGGTGCTGTCAGGCCAGAACCCCGAGGCGTTCTGGAATGCCATAGCACACGCCCGCCCCCTGATCGTTGGCAGCAATTGTGGCCGGCGCTTCAAGGAGATACGTCCCTTTATAGAGGAGCTGTCGACCGTTGCGGACTGCTACTTCAGTGCGCACCTCAACGCGGGCTTGCCCAACGCTTTCGGCGAATTCGATGAGACCCCGGCCATAATGTACGAGGACTTTCGCGGCTTCGCCGAGCGCGGCTTCCTGAACCTGGCCGGTGGCTGCTGCGGGACCACGCCGGCCCACATCCAGGCGATCGCCGACGCCGTGCGCGACGTGCCCCCGCGCAAGCTGCCGCAGCGACGACCCGCCTGTCGACTCAGCGGCCTGGAGCCCCTCAACATCACCGCCGACAGCCTGTTCGTGAATGTGGGTGAGCGCTGCAATGTGACAGGCTCCGCCAAATTCAAGCGGCTGATCCTGGAAGGTGACTACGAGGCCGCACTGGATGTCGCACGCGCCCAGGTGGCAGACGGCGCCCAGATCATCGATATCAATATGGACGAGGGCATGCTGGATGCCAGGGCGGCCATGGTCACCTTCCTCAACCTGATAGCCTCGGAACCGGACATCTCCCGGGTACCGGTGATGGTTGACTCCTCCAAGTGGGAGATCATCGAGGCCGGCCTGAAATGTATCCAGGGCAAGGCAGTGGTGAATTCCATCAGCCTTAAATCCGGTGAAGCCGAGTTTCTCGCCCAGGCCCGCCTGTGCCAGCGCTACGGCGCGGCGGTCGTGGTGATGGCTTTTGACGAACAGGGCCAGGCAGACAACCTGCAGCGGCGCAAGGACATCTGCAAGCGCTGCTACGACCTGCTGCTGGGCGAACTGGACTTCAATCCCAATGACATTATCTTCGACCCGAACATTTTCGCGGTTGCCACCGGGATCGAGGAGCACAACAACTACGCGGTGGAGTTCATCGAGACGACCCGTTACATCAAGGCGGAACTGCCCGGTGCG
>CAYTDW010000205.1:0-5583 GCA_964436585.1 uncultured Halioglobus sp.
CGCGAGGAAAGTTTCGGCCCGGTGGCGTCGATCGTGGTGGTCGACAGCCTGGAGGAGGCGATCGCCGTCGCCAATGACAGCGAGTACGGCCTCTCCGCCGCGGTGCTGACCCACAATATCCAGTGGGGCTTTCGCGCCGCCCGCGGCATTCGCGCCGGCAGCGTGCACATCGGCATGCACGCCTTCCAGAGCAACGCCCTGGCGCCCATCGGCGGCCATGGCATGTCGGGCCTCGGCCGCAGCGGCGGCAAGTACAGTACCGAGGAGTTCACCGAACTGAAATGGGTGAGCGTCGCCCTGGAGGACGCACCGAGGTGACGTCGGGTGTCCGGGTGCGTCGCGCTTACGCGAACGTGGGGCGACTGCAGCTGCACTATCGCCATGCGGGCGCTGCCGGCCTGCCCACGCTGGTGCTGCTGCACCAGAGCCCCAGCTCGTCGGCCATGTACATCGAGTTGATGCAGCGCCTGGCCGACCGCTTTTACCTGCTGGCTCCGGACACGCCGGGCTTTGGCAACAGCGATGCGCTGCCCGGTGACCCGGCTGCAACCAGCATTGCCGATTACGCCGCCGCAATCCACAGCCTGCTGCGCGGGCTCGGCCTGTTGCCCTGTTACCTGTTCGGCCACCACACCGGCGCCGCTATCGCGGTCCAGCTCGAGCACGACTACCCCGGCGCCGCCCGGGCCATGGCCCTGTCGGGTCCCACCCTGCTGGGCGAGGAGCTCAGGCGCAGCCTGCCCGGGCGGGCGAGCCCGATTCCCCTGCAGGCCGACGGCAGCCACCTGCAGGCCATGTGGCAGCGGGTGCGGGAAAAGGATCCGGATGCGCCGCCGGCCCTGCTGCAGCGGGAGTTGCAGTCGGCCTGCAGCAGCGGCAGCGCCTACCAGGCGTCGTACCAGGCGGTGGCCCGCCAGGATTTCGCCGGCCAGTTGCGCAGTCTGGCCTGCCCGGTCCTGGTTTTCGCCGGGGATGCGGACCCGCTCTACGACGCGGTGGCGCCGACCCTTGAGCTGCTCGCCCGGGGAGTGGCGGCGACCCTGCCCGGCGGTGAACGCACCTATGTCTGCGAACGCCAGGCGGATGAGGTGGCTGACCTGCTGGCGAACTTTTTTACCCATTGCGGGACCTGACAGCGGGAGACGGATGGATGGACCTGGAACGCAAGAGCCTTGGCCTGGGGCACGCGCCCGCCCTGGTCGTGGTGGACATGATCAGGGGGTTCACCGACCCGGCCTGCCCGTTGGGTTGTGACTGCCCCGAAGTGGTGGCCGCAAACTCCGCCCTGCTGGAGGCATTTCACCGCCGCGGCCTGCCGGTGTTTTTCACCCGCGTGATCTACCACCGCGAGGACCAGGCCAGGGTGTTTCGCGACCGCATCCAGGCCTTGAACGTGCTCACGCCCCAATCGCGCTGGGTGCAGGTGGATGAGCGGCTGGAAGTGGGGGCGGGCGATGAAATCATCGACAAGCAATGGGCCAGCGCTTTCCACGGTACCGACCTTGCGCAGCGCCTGCGCCAGCGCGGCGTTGACTCGGTAGTGGTGACCGGTCTCACCACCAGCGGTTGCGTGCGCGCCACCGCCGTGGACGGCCTGCAGTACGATTACCGCGTGGTAGTGGTACGCGAGGCCGTGGGAGATCGCAACCGCGCGGCCCACGAGGCCAACCTGTTCGACCTGCATGCCAAGTACGCCGATGTCATGGGGTTGGCGGAAGTTATTGCGCAGCTCCCGCCAGTACCCGGTCGCCAGGCGGGAGCGGGGGAGCCGGGCCATGGCTAAGCCGCCCATTGTTATCGCCGGCGCCGGGCCGGTGGGCTGCCTGATGGCGCTGTATCTCGCCCGGCGGGATGTTGCCGTGGTGCTGCTGGAGAAGGAGCCGCAACTTCCCGTGGACCTGCGCGCATCCACCTTCCATCCTCCCAGCCTGGAGATGATCGCCGACCTGGGTTGCGGGGTTATCGATGCGATGCTGCAACAGGGGCTGAAGGTGGACCGCTACCAGTATCGCGACCGCCGCAGCAATGAAGTGGCGAGCTTCGATATGCGCCTGATCGCCGACAGCACCCGCTACCCCTTTCGCCTGCAACTGGAACAGTACGAATTCACCCGCATCGTCGTCGCCGCGCTGGCGCAGCTGCCGGCAGCCGATGTGCGCTTTTCCCACGAGGTCACCGGCTTTTCCCAGGCCGACGACCACGTTGATGTCGAAGTGAGCACGCCCGCCGGCGTGCAGCGGATGCGGGCCAGTTTCCTGGTCAGCACAGAGGGCGCTCACAGCCGCATCCGCAAGCTGGCGGGCATCGACTACCTGGGTTTCACCTACGACGAGAAGTTCCTGGTGGTCAGCACCGATTTTCCCTTCGAGCAGGTCTTCGACGACCTGTCCTGGGTAAATTATGTCTCTGACCCCCAGGAGTGGTGCGTGATACTGCGCACCGAGAAGATCTGGCGGGTGTTGTTTCCCACCACGCCGGAGTCCGCCGACGACGAGGCGCGCCTGTTGTCGGATGCGTTCATCCAGGAGCGGCTGCACCACCTGTGGGACAAGGACGGCGACTACACCATAGGCCATCGTACGCTCTACAACGTCAACCAGCGGGTGGCTCAAACCTATTTCAAGGGGCGGGTGCTGCTTGCAGGCGACGCCTGCCATATCAACAACCCGCTGGGTGGCATGGGCATGAATGGCGGTCTGCACGACGGCAACAACCTGGCGGCAAAGCTGGTGCGCATCGTGCAGGAGGGGGCCGACCCCACCGAGGCCTTCGAGCATTACAATCGCCAGCGGCGCGACCTGGCGGTGCGCTTCGTGCAGGAACACACCATCGCCAACAAGAAACTGATGGAGGCCCGGGATCGCGAGACCCAGGTGGCCAGGCAGAAAATGCTGATGGAAACCGCGGCGGACCCGCAGCGAGCCAGGGCCTTCCTGCTCGAGCGGGCGATGATCAATTGCGTCAGGGACAGCGAAGCGGTGGCCTGATCCAGCCCCCCTGGCATCGACGAGGAGAGCAGTGATGAATGCAAGAGAACACGGCCTGGATCTGTCCAGGACCCGCGACCGCGACCAGCGCACCGACGGGCACCTGGACAACTACATCGGCCACCGGGCGAAACTGGGGGTGATCATTCCCTCCACCAATACCGCGGTGGAATACGACTGCCAGCGCATCATCCCCCGCGGCGTCACCTGGCATTTCAGCCGTTTCATGATCGAGCATGCGGACCTGAGCGACGATGAGAATTTCATGAAGTTCCTGGACATGCTGCGGCAAACCATAGGCGCCTCCATCGCCAGCCTGATGACCTGCAAGCCCGACCACGTGATGATGGGCATGTCGGCGGAAACGTTCTGGGGGGGCATCAAGGGCAACGACGGCTTTGTCGATCGCATCCAGGAAGCCGTGGGGCATGATACCGGCCTCACCACCGGCGCCAACGCTGTCATCGCCGCCCTCGAGGCGCTGGGGGTGGCGGGCAACAGCGGCAAGAACATCGCGGTGATAACCCCCTACCAGCCCATCGGCGACAAGAACGTGCGCCTGTTTTTCGAGGACTGCGGGTACACTGTCAAACATGTCGTGGGCCTGCGCTGTGAAAATGCCCACGACGCCATCGCCCTGTTACCCGACGTGCAGGTGATGGACCTGGTGCGACAGGTGGCTGGCGACGATATCGACGCGATCATCCAGGTGGGTACCAACCTGTCCACCGCCGATTTCTTCCCGGTGCTGGAGAAGTGGCTGGCCAGGCCCGTGCTGCCCATCAATGTAGCGACGATATGGCACGCCCTGCGCAGCTGCGGCATTGCGGATCGCTACGATCACCTGGGGCGCCTGTTTGAGGAGCATTGATCCAGTGAGTGCAAAGCCCCTGCCATGCTGATTGTCTTCCTGGTCATCGTCCTTGACCTCATCGGCTTCGGCATCATGGTGCCTATCCTCGCCTACTACGTGGTGCAGCTCGGGGGTGGCCCGGAGCTTGCCACCTTCTGCATGGCCCTGTACGGCATCGGCATGTTTGTGGCGACGCCGATCCTGGGTCGGCTGAGCGATTGCTACGGTCGCAAGCCGATCCTGATGCTGAGCATGGTGGGGGCCATCATCGGCTACCTGATGCTGGGTTTCGCCCAGTCGCTCTGGGTGGTGGCGCTGGCGCGGTTGCTGGCGGGTTTCATGGCGGGCAATATTTCCGCCGCCCAGGCCTATATCACCGATATCACCTCCGAGGAAAATCGCGCCCGGGGCATGGGTCTGATCGGCGCAGCCTTCGGCCTGGGCTTCGTGATCGGCCCGGCCCTCGGCAGTTACCTGGCGGGGGATGACTTCGCCACCGCCAACCTGCAGCTGCCGGCGCTGGTCTCCGCAGGCATGGCCGGCGCCGCCCTGCTGGCGATCATCCTGCTGCTGCCGGAGAGCCTGGACCCGGCCCACAAGGCAGCCGCGAGGGCCAGGCCCCGCAGCGGGCGGCTGGCGGCGCTGGGCACGCTGTGGGCCCGCCCCCTGATACCACATTTCCTGGTTGGCGTGCTCATCTACAACACCGGCGCCGGCCTGAGCGAGGCTATCTACCCACTGTGGGTACGCGATACCGGTATCGCCGTCGGCCCCCGGGACCTGATGCCCCTGCTGCTGGTGAGCGGTATCGTGTTGTCGCTGGTGCAGGGCGGCCTGATCGGGCCCCTAACGCGCGCCTTTGGCGAGCACCGCCTGTTCCAGCTTGGGGCGATGGGTTTTGCCCTGGCCATGGTGGGGACGGTGGTGGCGGGCGAGCAGGGTAGTTATTTCGGCGCCATGGCGGCGCTGGCTTTTCAGTCAGCCTCCGCGGCACTGGTGCTGACCTCCATGCAGAGCCTGGTGTCACAGTGCGCGGGGCCCGCCGAACGCGGCATGCTGCTGGGCATTTACTCTTCGGCAGGCACCCTGGGACGTATTATCGGTACAGTGCTTACCGGTGTGATTTTTGCCCGCATTCACATCGAAAGTCCCTATGCCCTCACCGCACTGGTCATGCTGTGCCTGTTGCTGATTGCCAGGCGCGTGGAAGGGCATTGGAACGCGCAGCGCGATAGGGTGATGACATGACAGGTGGGATCGGGATGACATTGTTGGTGCGTATAGTGTTTCGGGCTGTCGCCGTGCTTGGGTTGATGTGGCTCGCGAGCTTCCCGGCGCGAGCCGATGACGGCGAGGACTCGGTTTTTTGCGCCTGGGTGCAGCAGGTGGCCGCGGGCACAGCGTTGACTGCCAATGTGGTAACGCACACGGTGTTTGAAGAATTTGTGAAATCCAAGGCCAGCTACTCGCCCCTCACGGTGCAACAGTACTGGAGTAACCCGGTGGCCGGCCCCGATGGTCTGGCGCGGGTCGTATCCTGCAAAATGTCGACCGCAGAGCGCATCAACCATGCTTACCAGGCCGATGCTCCCGACGCCGCGCCGGTTGCCGCGGGGGATGAGTCCTGCGATACGGTGCAGCGGGAGGTGTTGACGGCACTGCTGAACACCATACCCCGGGAGGCTCTGGCCGTGCCCCCCGACAGCCTGCGGGTAGATCGGGAAGAGCGGACCTATATTGGTC
>CAYTDW010000206.1:0-5573 GCA_964436585.1 uncultured Halioglobus sp.
GCGAGAATCGGCAGCATAAATATAACTGAGCCCTCGCGCGAGGCGCTGAAATGGTCCAGCAGATAGCCGGTGCCAAGGCGGCCGACAATAGAGGATACGCCTATCAGGGAAGCCACACTCGCGGCGACCAGGCGATCCGCCCCGGCGTTGGTCAGGATGGGAATAAAATGCACCACCAGTGCAATGATCGTGAACGTGAATAGTATGCTGGCAACGAACAGGCGGGCGAACACCATTGAGCGCAGCGCTTCAAGTGCGTCGACACCCGTGGGGATGGGCGGCGAGAGCGAGGATTCGGTTCGCGCGTTCGCATTGACATCGCGCGCACCCCTGAAGTACAGCACTAGCAGCGGGAAAGTAATCAGGGCCCAGATGGCGGCTTCGGCCGCAAATGCCGTGCGCCAGCCGTAGGTGTCGATCAACCAGGTGGCCAGCAGCGGGAAAACGGTGGCGGCGACTGAGGCGCCGCTGAGGGTAACGGCCAGTGCCATGCCGCGCGATGTCTTGAATCGACTGGCGACGGCGCTGGTCCAGATGGTAGCCTGCACCGGTAGTGTTGCAAATGCCATCAGGCCCCACACCAGGTACCAGTTCGCCTTCTCGCCATTCGCCGTGCCCAACAGTGCAAACGCGCCTGTCACCAGCAGCACGCCTGTCAGTCCCACCAAACGCGGACCGATGCGATCAACGAGCATGCCAATCGCGATACAGAAAATCGCGTTGATCACTGTGGCAATGGTCAGGCCGCTGGTGACCTGCGTACGGGACCAGCCAAAAGCGTTCTGGATCGGTTCGATATACGGGCCCAGCCCGTAGATATGGATCACGCTGGTCGCATAACCCAATGCGGCCACGACGGGCAGCATGCCGTAGTGGCGCCACTCCGCCGCTGCTGGCAGATTCAGCTCACTCATGCGATTCGGTATGCCCCATTCCAGCCGTCACCGCACCGCCGGTGGACCTCTGCGGTTGCCCCATAGTTACGGCAAGGCCAACAGATTGCACTCGAGTTTGTCCAGTATCTTTTCCGCCGTGTTGTTGTTTATCGCTGCGGCGAGACCTGAGCGAGCGGAGTTGCCGACAACCACCAGGTTTGCTGCCAGTTCCCTGGCCATCTCGACGATAACCTCGTCTGCCTCACCCATCCTGATGTGAACCTGATCACTCGGCACACCACAGGCCCTGACCAATTGCCCCTTGTCCGGGCGATCCGATAACTCGCCATAGGCGTTGACGAAATGTATCTTTACGGACTCCGTGGCCAGAAACATCCTGGCAAATTCCACGATCTTCCGGTTTAGTTCAGTGTAGTCTCCCACCTCCTGCCGAAACTCTACTGCCGCCAAAATGACGCGGTAGGGGCCGGCTTCTTCTGCATCCGACCTGGCAAGGAAGACAGGGCATGAACACTCGCGCAGCAGCGTGTGATCCGAGGTCTTTCTCAGGAGACGCTGACTGGCGGAATGCTTAAACGTCGATTTGAAGACCGCGTCCGCTCCGATGCGATCGGCCGCCCGAACCACGCCCTTGTACCAGTTCTTACCCCACTCCACCTCAATGGAAACCTCGGTCTCCTTGCCAACCAATGCGAATACGGCGGCTTCAACAATCTTCTCCTGGGCCGCCATCAGTTCCGCCTTTTGGGCAGCCTTTCGCTCCGATTTGGGGATTTTCGAGTAAATGCATGAATAGACATGTATTTTTATGTCGGCACCTCCCGTTATTAAGGAGCCGCGGGCGAGGGCGGCCGCCCGGGACAGAGCGGGCTGGTTGTCAGTGGTAGGATCGTAAACCACGAAAATGCATGCGCGTGACATTATTGCCTCCAGGTTCATTCGATGGTGCTATTCAAAAAGATCTGCGCGGGAACAGCTTGCCCTCGACTGGGGAAGCTATGCGTCGCTGCTACTTGATTTCGCGTGGGCATTATAGTGAATACATATACAGGTAAGCGTCAAGTGTTGATTACCGCTTTGGCTGATGAAAGCGATGGTCGACAGTAGCGCGGCTGACCAGTGGCAGGTGTGCTCATAGTGCGTTTTCAAAACGTTTAAGCTTTTTTTGTACGTGTTCGGGTGCTTGAAATCCATCGGTGCCGGCACCATCCGCATTCGGTTGAAAATAGCGCCAGGCGGCATACAAAATGAATGGCACAAGATAAATAATAAGTGTTCTAGCTGCTGTTGCCCACTGAAAGAGCGGATATTTCTCCAGCGCAATGGACGGTAGCATGGCGTTCATTGAGAACGCATTGCATAGTAGGTACACGCTGTATAAAACACCGCCCTTGCCCAGTGCGATGAGCGCTTCGATCGGAGAAAATAGCAGGGCTTTCCAGACTTCCCACTGGTAGAAATTGTTTCCCCACCCGGCCACGCCGAAGTACTGTTCGACATGGCTGACAGTTAATCCTGTAGAGTTGCCTTCGAAGAGCAACA
Source organism: uncultured Halioglobus sp. (assembly GCA_964436585.1). Taxonomy (GTDB): domain Bacteria; phylum Pseudomonadota; class Gammaproteobacteria; order Pseudomonadales; family Halieaceae; genus JARRPM01. Next base: position 2,439 of record CAYTDW010000206.1, read on the forward strand.
TCGACAATACGGGTGGCACTGCAATCAAAAGCAGGATCGCACGCCGCCATGGCGGTGAGTGCAGGATAAGGCGATCAAGGAAGAGTGCGAATGGCACGGTGAGCAGCGCCATCGCGCAGAATACCAGGTAACGGTAACCGTACCAGCCGCCCTGGGTATTCCACTGGATAACAATCAAGAGCTTGACCAGCAACAGGGCGCCCAGCCAACGCAGAGTGGAAAGGTCCTTGTTATCTGCAGTGTAAAGATACACGGACGCCAGTAACAGGAAGGGCGCGGTATAAATCAGTCCCCAGTCAGGGCCGGTCAGGATGTGCCAGGTTCGATGGATGTACGATGAGATGGATGGAGTCCTGCCCAGGCTGCTCACAGCATTGAATGAATAGTGGCCCACCAGTGTCTCGGGCCAGATTTTGAAGATAAGCACCAGCAGCGCAATAAGAAAGAACATGGAAAAGAGAGCCAATAGTTTCTTGTAGATGCCGGCTTCGAGATGCGATACGAAAAGCACGGGGAATGCAATAACGAAGAACAGGTCATCCATTCTGGTCAAGACCAGTAATCCGCAAACAATACCCACCGCGCAGATGCTGCCCCGGCCAAAGGTCGCCCTGTTATTAACCACCCGGCACAACATCCAGACCAGAACGGCCATAAGCATCAGTTCATAGGTATGTGTAAATATAGGTCTACGAAAGACAAAGAGTGGAGCGCCCTGGGCCAATACCATGCCAACGACCGCCCAGGAAGCAGGCTGTGGATTCACGTGCATGCGCGCTGCCAGGTAGAGAAAAAGGCAGGCCAGCCAGAAATATACCGAAGTTGATACCACAAAGCCGAACTGGGACCAACTGCCAGGTATATTCTCCCGCGTTCGGCGCTCGATGATAGTGTTGCCGGAAACGCGATCCAGTTGGGAAAACAGGAATACGAAAGGCGCTGCCATCACTCCAGCGCCGATGGTGTGAGCAGGGATAGCCTCGCCCACCGACCAGTATTCCCGGGTGTAGGAAGGGAATGTCCCGAAGGCGAGTGCGGATGAATGTGCAAAATACGATTCGTCATCCCCGGTGTACATCAGGCCCGTTGTGGAAAAGTTATAGGGTCGTAGCAACAGGAATGCACAGAGGAATATGAGGAATGTGATTTTCTTCATGCAAGCTCAGTCGCAAGGGTGGCCTCCGGCGAACCATACTGCGGCGGCGGATAGTCTACATCAACCGACCCCTCACCATTCACCGATTATGTCAGGGTACTACGCCCTCCATACACGCTTGTTCATCGTGCCAAACATCATCGATAATTCCACCCGTGACGGTTGGACCCTGATGACACAGTAGTCAGGACTGGTCGGGCCATTCGGCCAGAACTGGGCGAGATCATAATCCATCACATCCCAGATACGGGCTTTGGTCGCCTGATCTGTCAACACGCTGGCTGTGCCGCGCACCAGCAGGTGGACAAAGTCATCCGGCGCTACCTGGAACTGGATATCGACAGCACTGTTTTTTTGAATCTCGCCCACCTTGGCTGTTTGCGGTCCCGTCGCTATCCACAGCGTATCTCCCTCCCAGGTGGGATGCACCATCCTGACCCTGGGTTCGTTGCCCGACACCGTGGCCATGGCGCACCAGATCGCCTTTTTGGCGGCGGCCTCAACGTCGCGGAAGAAGGCGTCTTTGTCCTGATTGGCTATGAGCGTCACTGTTGTGGTTCCCCTGGCAGTGCCTGTCCGCGCTGCGCCTGCTGGATGACATAGGCTCGCACCGCCGCGCTTTCCTCGGTGCTTACGTTCTCCGCGAAGGATGCCATACCGCGTGCTTTCAGCTGCCCACCACGCACAACCGCCTCCCATGCCTTTTCATCCCAGAGGTAAGCCGAGCCGCGCAGGTCTGGAATCAACAGGCCGGAAACTGCATTCAGGCCGTGGCAGCCCATGCAGACATCCTGGTAGGTGGCGAAGCCCAGCGCCAGCGTCTCCGGGCTGGCCTTGAGTGGTGGAGGATTGAAGGCCACGGTCGGCTTCCATGACACGGCAGGCAGTGCGCCCTTACCCCCGAGTTTGAAGGTCAAAACGCGGCTGACATTGGGCAGGCTTTCCGCCTGCACATATTCGCCGAACACCAGGGCAAAGGCTCCACCCCAGCCCACGTTTACCGAAACATACTGTTCGCCGTCCATTTCGAAAGAGATGGGCGGCGCCACCACGCCGGTCTGGGTCGTGAAGTCCCACAGCTGGGTACCATCATCGGCGCGATAGGCCACCAGTTTGCCATCGGCAGTGCCCTGGAACACCAGGTTGCCGGCAGTGCTCAGGGTGCCTCCGTTCCATGGTCCCTTGTATTCGACATGCCAGGCTTCCCGCTGCTTCACCGGGTCCCAGGCCAACAGCCGACCCTTGACCAGCGCCCCTACCGCGTCGCGTTCGGCTTGCGCATCGGGCAGTGAGCCGGCAATGCCATCAGTGCCGGTATTGGTGACGCCGGGGTTATAGCGGAACTGCGCCGGCTGGCCGTAAACGGCTGGCATATCCAGTACCGGTAGATATACCAGTCCGGTTTTAGGGCTGTAGGACATGGGGTGCCAGTTGTGCCCGCCGAGGTATGACGGGAACACAGTGATCGGCTTGTCCCTGTAGCGCGCCTCGGGTACTTCCACCGGCCTGCCGGTGCTCATATCGACATGGGTCGCCCAGGTGATATTGACGTAGTTTTCGGCAGACAGTAACTCGCCGGTGGTGCGATCCAGCACGTAAAAGAAGCCGTTCTTTGGCGCCTGCATCAGCACCTTGCGCACAGTGCCGGAAAGTTCAATATCCGCAAGGATGATGTGCTGCGTCGCGGTGTAGTCCCAGGTCTCCCCGGGCGTGGTCTGGTAATGCCAGACATAGTCGCCGGTATCCGGGCGAACAGCGACAATGGATGACAGGAACAGGTTGTCGCCGCCGCCGGGTGAACGAATTTCCTGGTTCCAGGGGGTGCCATTGCCCACCCCGAAATAAAGCAGGTCAAGCTCGGGGTCATAGGCCATTGCATCCCACACCGTGCCGCCGCCACCACCCAGTTTCCACCACTCACCCTTCCAGGTGGCGGCCGCCATCTTTGGGGCGCCCATCGCGCCCGAGCACATCATCGG
>CAYTDW010000207.1:0-5569 GCA_964436585.1 uncultured Halioglobus sp.
AAGTAGGAGGGGTCGGCCGCCACGACGGCGGGAAACAGGAGTGCGAAGGCGTGCAAGCCGAGGTGATCCCAGGCCTGCCAGCCCTGCAGGGGGAAGCCCATTCTGGAGGCTTCTGTCAGTGCGGCCCGTTCCTCGTCGTTCAGGCCGATATCGGTATACGGATTCCTGTTACTGCCGACGTCAGCCGCGTCGGCCACTTCGGGAAGCTTCTTTTCCAGAACCCGCATCGCGTAGGTACGAACCGTGAACACATTGGGAAGGGCCATGGGCGAACCGACTACATAGGGAACAACACCATCCCACACCCCCTGGGTGTTCTCGGCGCCGGCTATAGTGCGGAAGGCGCCACCACTGCCGCCAAACGCGTAACCGTAGGGGCGTTCTCCGCCCAGGAGCGTCGCGGCCACCGCCCTGGAGTATTGTGCAGTTGCCGCATTGGCCCGAAAGGCACCGATAGTGGGATCTATCTGACTGCCCGGCGTGGCAGAATTGCCCGCTCCCCCGCCATTGGTCTCGATGAAGTAGGCTCCACTGTCGAGGGCAAAACCAATTTTATCGGCCTCGCCGACCGCACCCTGGGACAGGGTTTCACTGTCCGGTACGGGAGTGATGTACTGGAAAAACCGGCCTTCATAGCGCTCAGCGGGGGGGAAGTAAAAGGAGAAGCGGGTATCGGTGTTGGTGAAACCACCGTGTATGTACCGGTGCCGTACTGGTTCGTCCCGCCACTCGTCAATATCGATGTAGGGATTGGCAAACATCGGGTCAGTGGCCTCATAGGCGATCGGTTGGGACTCTTGCATGCTATCTCCCGGCAGGGTAGCTGTTGGGGCGGCGGGCGTTTGCTCTTCTTGCGCGCAAGCGCCCAATAACAATATCAGGCAGAGAAGCATCGAAAACACAGAAAGCCCTGAGTTGTAGGCTTTCCGGAGCGCTCTCCAGGCGGTGATCCGGATCGAATTCATAAAATAGTCTCGACTGATTTTTTGCAGTTGCTTGTTGTCCGGGGATATTGGCGGCGGCGCATGAGCGGTGTTGCCATTACTCATAACCGAGGCGGAGGAGTATACCAGATGGGGGCTGACCAGCCTCTCTCTTTTATGATGGTCGGGGGCGGCCGGGATGAGCAAAATGCGTTCAGTTGCGAGCAGGGTTTGCCAATTCCCCGAGACAAGAAAATATCTTCATGTCCGCGGATGTACGAATACCGGGCTCCGCGGCGCACACCGCTGGAATAGCATTGACCGCGGGATAGGCAGTCAGCCCCGGCGAGGTATGCGGCCAGTCCTGTTCCGGGCAGGGAAAGCTTATTCTGATATCCAGTGGAGGATCGCCTTCAAGCCGGACGCGCCAGCCGGTATCACCCAGGTCCCAGCCTTCCCGGTCGATGTCCCTGGTGCAATACCAGTTGGCTCGGAAGCAAAACACCGGCTTATCTCCCCGTATACCCTCTACCGTATAGCGCTGCGCGGCCACTGTTCCGGCTTCGATTACGCCGGTCGCAATGGGCGTTCGATTGCGTGCGACGGCGAATTCGCCCGAGGCTTCAACCCGCTCTATGGGTATACCCAATGCTCTGGCGGTATATTTCAGCGGATGGGCAAAGCTGTGGCGGAAGTGATCGAGCAGGCGTGGATTGATGTCACCGGGCGCTTTGCCAAAACCCATGCCGTCGAAGATCATGGCAGGCGAGTTTCGCGAGGACATATCCGCATATTCGTCGATGGTGTAACAATCCAGCCGGCGACTGAGTGTGGTCACTGCAAAGGGAAGTGTGGAACTGATGAAACCCGGGCTGGAACCGGTGGCGTGGATGGATGATTTACCCCCTCGGCAGGCGGCCTCCAGGCGTTCACGAATGCCGGGCTCGATGCCATCGGGGTCGTGGAAATCTGCCACAGTGGTCACGACATTGGCGCCCGATTCCAGCAACCGGCAGAGATCGTCCAGATCCGGTGATTGCGGCATATAAAGAACACAATCCGGTGCCAGCGCAAGGATATCCGCTATCCGCCCGGTGGCTTTAACGCCCACCTCCCGGTCCAGCCCGCAGAGCTCGCCGGCGTCCCTGCCGACCTTCTCGTTGCTGTGTACCCACAGCCCAACCAATTCCATCTGCGGATGGTTTATCACCGCCCTCAGGGCGTGGGTACCGATATTGCCGGTCGCCCATTGGGCAACCCGATAAGTATTTTTACTGGCCTGATCCATTGTCTTTTCCTCCGCGCGGAGGGTTATTATGCCACCGGTCTCGCGCTGTGTGGCCAGTTATTCTGTCCGTTCCTGGAGATCTCCCGTTTCCTTATGGGCATATCGTTGGGTGGGGCGCTGCTACTTTGGGGCGCTCTATTGGCGCGCATCTACGGGCCGGATAATATCGGTCGGGTGATGGGAGCGGCCGACTGACTTTGTTGGGCTTCAAATCGGCTATGGAAACAATCCACCGGGGGAGATGAAAATGCACGATCTTCAGTTCATCAGCGATTGGCTTGCACTCTGTGAGGCCAAGGCTCGCTATTGTCGCACCCTGGATACCAAGGACTGGCAGGGATTTGCCGACCTGATGATGGGGGACCTGGAACTGGATATGTCCGCCACATCGGACCTCGGTGTGATCAGGGGGCGGGACGCCGCAATCTCGATGATTCGCTCCTCCATCGAGCCGGCCAGGACGGTCCACCAGGTGCATTCACCGGAAATAAGCATCGACGGCAATGAGGCACAGGTTATCTGGGCAATGCAGGATCGGGTGGTGTGGGGCGAGGGCAGGCCGTCTTTGACAGGCTATGGCCATTACCATGAGTGCTGGTTGCGTCACAACGGGGAATGGAAACTGGCAGCGCTGCGGCTAACGCGACTGCATATGGATATGCTCTGACCCTTATACCGGTGACCAGATCGGGCTGCCCCGGGTCGCGCGTAGAGAGGGAACCACTTTACCGTCGACGTCTGTCACTCCGTACTCCTGAGCCAGTTCCGCTGTGATCAACGTGCCGCCCGAGTGCCTCATCGCGTCGGGATCGTTGGCGAGAGCGACGATTACCCGCCCGGGGAATTCGGGCGTACAACTGTCTTTCATCTGGGTTGAGGCGCCTTCGGCGAGTGCGGGAATGTTGGCCAGGTTGCGCTTTGCCAGCTCCGTCATCGTGAGTCCCTGCCACAGGGATATAGAGACGATGTTATAAGGCTTCAGTTCAATGGCCATATCCCTTGCCATCCGGTCGACAGCCGACTTGGCGGTGCCGAACAGGACTCCGTACGTGTAGCTCACCCCGGTATACCCGGAGATGGCGACAATTAACCCGGAGTTCCGCGGCGCCATGATCCTGGCCGCGTGCCAGGCGGCCACAAAATTCGAGCGCACACCCACATCGATCATCTGCCAGTTGGAGAGCGGCTTTTTCCAGAAGGGATCCGGGTCTGTCAGGTCATCCGGTAGAGAGAAAGCATTATTGACCAATATATCCAGCCGCCCCTGCTCCCGCTCAATCTGTTCGAACAGTGCGGCCACCTGGTCGTCGTCACCGTGGTCCACCTGCACGGCGATGCCCTTGCCGCCGCGTGCGTCGCATTCACCGGCGGTTTCGCCGACGGTGCCCGGCAACGGACTCACCCCCGGGCTGACAGTACGACCCGTCACGTAAACCGTCGCACCTTCCTCGGCAAGTGCCAGGGCGATACCCTTGCCGATGCCACGGCTGGCGCCGGTTACGACCGCAACCTTACCTGAAAGTGATCCCATGGTCGTCTCTCTTTAGATTCGTGCCGAGGCCAGGGTCGTCTGCCAACGTTTTCGCCCCCGGCCTCCATTTACTTTTTGGGTAACTGGATCTCAGCGGTTGCGGTGGCCAGAGTGACACCCAACTGGTTGCTCATCCTGAATTTCACCTGCACCAGGTTTCTGCCGCCTTCGTCCACCAATTTGTCGGATACGTCAGCCTGCATGACGGTGATGTCGCCGGTAAACGCGGGACCCCGGTACTGACAGTCAGAGTGGACTACCATGCCCCACTCGCCGGCCCACCCCGAAAAATAGTCGATTATCCAGGCACCCATGGAGGCGCCATAACCGTAACCCCTGGGAAAACCGATCTGGCGCGCATAGCGCGGGAACAGGTGACCGCGGGATGGGCCGATGTAGGCGCCATCCGTCAGCTCGGGATTATCCAGTTCCAGCACCGGATCCTGCTCTTTACCCGCCATATCACCGGTAAATCCCAGCGCTTCCATGTCGAGATCGGTACGTCGCTTGACGCCGCACCAGGTGGTAAACAGGTAGGCCCGCCACTCGGTGGTAAAGCTGGCAATGCTGTGAGGCCCGATCACCCGGGTGGGCAGTTTGTCACCCACGTTGACATCATCCCAGTAACGCTTGCCGTGGCCGAGATCGTGCAACATCCTGATCCACTCGTACTTCCGGTCTTCCAGTTTCGCGAGTTCGTCATCCCCCCACTCCGGCTCATCCACCCCTTCCGTGGAGGCCATTTCCCGCGCCAGGTCGGGCCGATAGCGAATGGCCGTGGAACGTTGCTTGGCGATCAGTTCGCCTTCCTGGTTGTAATAATAGTTGTCGCCTCGCTGGAAACAGGTGGGTCCGGCGAACCGGGTGTCCTTGACCGTGTAATCGACCGCGACACGGTGGTTGTGAAGCATATCGCCGGCGTAGACCCGATGACTCTCGAACCACCATTCATCACCGCCAAAGATCAGGTGTGATTCGGGAATGTAGCCGACGCAGGAGCCGCCTGTGCCGTGCGCGTCATCCATCGCAACCGGGAATGACAGTGGCGCGACCATCCGACCAAACCGGCTTTGCGCCGCGTAGTCCGGATCGTAGTGGAGGCGATTCGGGTAGTGCATCGCCTGCACCCAATGCCGTATATCCGTGTTGGAAAACGGGTCTCGCATGCGAGCGGGCTGGATGGGTATGCCCATATGGCGGTCCAGGTCGGAGCAGTCCAGAATCCTGTCTTTCACGTCAGACTCCTGTTACACATTGTTTTGATTAATTGAATTTGCACTCAAGCACTGCAATCCCGCTTGCGAATGGTTGCGGTCTTCTCAACTTTTTATCCCGCCATAGCAAAATTCCCAGATGCTGTCGGCCAGTTGAAGGCGCTGTTCCCGGTTAGAATGCGCCGACTCCTCGGCCAGCAAGGCACTGTGAACCGTCGTGGAAACCAGGTTGTAGACCAGGGTTGCAAGCTTTTGCGGATCGGTTTGCCGTACCAGGCCTGCGGTCATACCGTCAGCCAGCTGCTGTGCAATCAATTCAATCAGGGGCGCCAGCGCTGCCTGCAGGTCGGCGGCGCGGGATTCAGCCAGTCGCAGATGTTCACGGCTCAGCGCCGCACCGCGGCGACTGCCTTCCAGTTCGGTATCCTGCCCGTCCAGTGATTTATCGGCGAGGACGATGCTGGTGATGATCATCCGCAGTCGATCCATCGGGTGGGGGAGGGCCTTTAGCTCCGCCTTGTAGAATTTGGCAGCTGATCGGAGAGACTCCTCAAACACGGCCAGGACCAGGTCGTCCTTATCCGCAAACCGTTCGTATACGGCGCGCCGAGAT